>JBGUUN010000333.1:0-1970 GCA_045133555.1 Oscillospiraceae bacterium | reverse complement strand
AAGTGCCAAAAGCATACACAAGGCAAGCATAAAGGCGATGGTTTTACAGATTCGCATGGCAAATCCTCCTTATTCTATCGTTTGATACTATTTTACCTTATTTCCCTTACTTAAGCAAGCATGTGTTGGTTACAAAATAGAAAAAATTAGTTACAAGCGCAAAGAATACAACAAAATCATTGAGATATGTTGACTTCAATTTATGGAGTATGATATAATGGTAGCAATAATAAAATTTCAGGGAGGATCCCATGATGTTAAGCGAATCTTTAAAACTGAAGATCGGCCAGATGGTCTGTGCCGGTTTCCCGACTCCGGAAGTGGACGAGCAGGCACAGAAGTTAGTCAACGAGTTATACATCGGCAACTTCATTCTGTTCACCCGCAACGTACTGAATGCAAAACAGCTTTGCGAGTTAAACAACGGTCTGCGTAAACTGGCAATGGACAAGACCGGTATTGCTCCGCTGATCGGTATCGACCAGGAGGGCGGTGCTGTTTCCCGTTACTATGAGGGTGCGGCTTTGATCCCGGGCGCAATGGCATTATCCGCAGGCGGCTCTGAGCAGATCGAGAAGGTCGGCTATACCTTAGGTGCGGTATTGAAAGCGGTCGGTGTCAGCATCGACTATGCTCCGGTCATGGACATCAACATCGACCCACGCAACCCGATCATCGGCAACCGTTCCTTCGGTGACGATGTGGATCATGTATCCAAATGCGGTATCGCAATGGTCAACGGTATGAAAAAAGCAGGTATGCTGGCTTGCGTCAAACATTATCCGGGTCACGGTAACGTCGGCACCGACTCTCATCTGGCACTGCCGATCAACGATACTCCGGTAGAGGTACTCAAAGAGACCGAGTTTGCTCCGTTTGCAAGAGCATTTGAGGGCGGTGCGGATGCACTGATGAGTGCGCACGTATGCTACACCCAGATCGCAGATACTCCGGGTACCTTAACTAAAGCGATCTTGACCGATATCCTGCGCGGCGAGCAGAAATTCGAAGGTATTGCTGTTACCGACTGTATGGAAATGAATGCGATCAAAGAGCTGTACGGCTGCGGCGAGGGTGCTGTTCGTGCGATCGAGGCAGGTATTGATATCCTGACCGTTTCCCACACCTACGAGGCTGCAAAACAGTGCGTTGAGGCAATCTATGCGGCAGTAGAGAGCGGCAGAATCACCGAGGAGCGCATCAATCAGTCCTACGAGCGCATCATGCGCATCAAAGAGAAATATAATCTGGCAGCTTCCGATGCGGATTATGATCTGGCAATGAAACTGGTTCACGATCCGGATGCGATTCAGACCAATGTCGATATCATGCAAAACGGCATCACCTGCATCAAAGAAAACGATGTACTGAATGTGCTGGCTGACAAGAAGGTTGCATGCTTTGCACCGATCTCCTCCGCATTGACCGGTGCAGAGGACGAGCGCCACGAGGTATTAAGCTTCTCGAATCAGTTTGCGGCTGCATTTGAGAACGCAAAATCGGTTATCGTTCCGCTCAACGATTACAACGATGCGATCGCAGCAGAAGTAAATGGCGACTATGACGTGGCTGTTGTCGGTTTATACCACTGCCGTTCGCGTGAGGGTCAGCTCAAACTGTACGAAGCAGTCAAAGCTACCGGCAAACCGGTCGTTGCTGTATTGCTCGGCACTCCGTATGACTATGTCAGCATCAAGGATGCGGATGCGATCCTCGCATGCTACGAGTACACTCCGCTGTCCGTTCCGGCTTTAGTCAAAGCCATGAAGGAAGGCAAATACACCGGCAAATTACCGGTTCATGTAGAATAAGATATGTTAAACGGCGCGGATGCTTATCCGCGCTATTTTTTGCAACCCGACCGACTTTGCATTTTGTCCGCTTGATTTGATCGATCGCACAAAATAGGGGTAGATGTTTTATATAAAATCACTGTATACACGAATAGGAAAAGTATGTTATAATAAAAA
>JBGUUN010000332.1:0-4095 GCA_045133555.1 Oscillospiraceae bacterium | reverse complement strand
TTCCTCTGCTTGCGGGCGGCGATTGCTATCCGTAGAACACAATACCTGCTTTACCGCAAGCCCGCGATCAATTTGCCTTTCGCACCGGATCGGGGAATTCGCTTGATTCGGAAATTTTCGGCAGAAAATTTTCGCCGCACAAAGGTAAAAAGCGAGCATAAAAATGCGCGCTTTTGCATCCTTTTGTCGCGCAAGACAAAAGGATGGGCCTGGTATGAGGGAAAAACTCATCGGAGGCTGTGACCGTACGGTCACAGTCCTCTACAGATGCAAATGCTTGCATTTGCATCATGCGGCATCCGAGCATTCACAAAGGTATAAGCCGCCTGCCAAGGCAAAACTCTGCCTTCAATCATGAAAGATTTGTTAAACCTGCGGGGGATTCGTTGAGTTTCCCGCTTCTTTGTGCTATAATAACGATATGGCTTTTTCATTTATCAGATAAGGAAACAACGAAAATGACAGAATCTGTTTTGTCGGCGGGAAGACCGCTGAGCCCACGCAGTGGCTCACACAGCCAAAAGGGTCTGATGCGCTTTTTCTCGGACCCGCATACCAAAGTGTTCGGCATCGCTTTTGTGACCGCACTTTTTATCTTCCTGCCGTTTATCATCTATAACCGCGGCATGTTTGTCTATTACGGTGATTTTAATGTGCAGCAGATCGTATTCTACACCCATGCACAGGAATATATCACCACCGGGCAGTCCGGATGGGATTGGTACACCGACCTCGGCGCCAATTTCATAGGCTCGTATTCCTTCTATCTGCTGGGCAGTCCGTTTTTCTGGCTGACCTTGCTGTTCCCGACCGCGGCTGTGCCGTATCTGCTGGCACCGCTCTTGATGCTCAAATTCGCCTGCATCGCGGTGTCGGGATATGTCTATATCCGCAGATTTGCAAAGACCGATCAGATGGCTATGCTGGGCGCGCTTTTGTACGCGTTTTCCGGTTTTAACATCTATAATATCTTTTTCAACCATTTCCATGAAGCGGTGTGGATATTCCCGCTGCTGCTTACCGCGCTCGAGGAGGAGATGACCACAAAGCGTCGGGGTGTGTTTGCACTTACCGTTGCCGCTTCTGCCGTCATCAACTACTATTTCTTCTTCGGACAGGTCATCTTTACCCTGCTTTACTTCTTCATCCGTCTGGCATCGCCGGATATCAAGGCGGCAATGAGCTTTAAGCGGTTTATGAAGCTGTTTGTCGAAGCGATCTTGGGTGTTGTGCTTTCGGCGGTGATGCTGCTGCCGAGTGTGCTGGCGATTTTGGGAAATGAACGCATCACCGAGCGCCTTTACGGCTATGATATGCTGCTTTACAACAATGTGCAGCGTTATGCGCTGATCTTAAGCAGTATGTTCTTGCCGCCGGATATGCCGGCAAGACCGAACTTCTTTACCGGTTCGAACTCCAAATGGTCCTCGGTATCGGCATATCTGCCGTTATTCTCGATGACCGGTGTGATCGCATTTTTGCAGACCCACCGCAAGCATTGGATCAAACGCGTGCTGTTTGCAAGCCTTGTGTTTGCACTCATCCCGTTTTTAAACAGCCTGTTCTCGGCGCTTGCCTGGAACTATTATGCAAGATGGTTTTATATGCCGCTGCTGTTAATGGCGCTGGCTACCGTTATCAGCTTCGAGGATTATGCCGCCGACGGCGATGCGACCCGCTTCCGTGACGGATTGATCTGGGTCGGTGCGGTGACCTTTGTCTGTATGCTCATCGGTATCCTTCCGAAGAAGGAGGATGGCGAGATCGTTTGGTTTGAGCTGGCAGGCTATCCGATCATGCATTGGTTATATATCGCGGTTGCTGTGATCTTTTTGCTCATCTCGATCGTGCTGATCAAAAACTTTATGGGCAGAGAATTTAAGATGCACACCGTGGCACTCACCCTTTGTGTGGCGATCGTTTCCTGTTCCTGGATGATGATCGCATGGGGTACCGCCAACGGCGACGGCTATGAAGTGATCCACGACAGCCTGATCGCGGGTGCGGATAAATTTACGTTAGCGGATGACAGCGAGCAGTTTTACCGCGTCAACAGCCACGAGGATTTGACCGACAATGCACCGATGTACTGGGGCATGGCTTCGGTACAGACCTTCCAGTCGGTGGTGCCGAGCAGTATCATGGATTTCTATGCCGAGATCGGCTATGACCGCAATGTGGCATCCCGCCCGGAAAAATCCTATATCGGCTTAAACGGTCTGACCTCGGTCAAATATTATATCATGCCGATGGATGCACCCGAGGAGGAGCTCCCGCAGGGCTTTACCTACATCGGACTGCAAAACGGCTATAAGCTTTATCAAAACGATCATTATATCCCGATGGGCTTTACCTATGACGGATATGTGGACCGCTATGTCATGGACGGCACGGCGGAGAAATACCGCGACCGTCTGATGCTGCATGCGCTGTATCTGGATGAGGAACAGATCGCAGCATACGGCGATCTGCTGACCGCTTATGAAAGAACCGATATTCCGAATCTGACCGCAGATGTCTATTTTGATGACTGTGCGCGCCGTGCGGAAAATGCCTGCGATACCTTTGCCTTTGACAGCAATTCCTTTACCGCGACCATCACGCTGGAGCGTGACAATCTGGTGTTCTTCAGCGTACCGTATGAGAAAGGCTGGAGTGCCAAGGTGGGCGGCGAAGAACGTGAGGTGCTGAAGGTCAACGGCGGATTTATGGCGGTCAAAGCGGATGCGGGTGCGAATCTGATCGAGTTTACCTACCGCACACCGGGTCTTGCAAAAGGTGCGGCTGTGAGCGGTGCGGGAGCTGTGCTGCTTGGCATCTGGTGGATGCTGCCGCAGATCCAGACTTATTGTAATAAACGCAAAAAGGAGCGTAACTGATATGTGTGAGAACTTAAACAATCCGGCTGTGACCGAAACCAAGCCGGAGAAAAAGAAAATCGTCTTTTCCGCGATCCAGCCGACCGGTGTATTCACCTTAGGCAACTACATGGGTGCGATCAAAAACTGGATCCCGATGCAGGATGAGTATAACTGTATCTTTGCGGTTGCGGATCTGCATTCTCTGACCGTGCGTCAGGACCCGGCAAAGCTGCGTGCGCAGATCTTGGAGGCATACGCACTGCTGCTGGCTTGCGGCATCGATCCGAAGAAGAGCATCACCTTCTTACAGAGCCATGTTTCCCAGCATGCCGAGCTGTCCTGGATCTTAAACTGCAACACCCAGTTCGGTGAGCTTTCCAGAATGACCCAGTTCAAGGACAAATCCGCAAAACACGCAGATAATGTCAATGCCGGCTTATTCGACTATCCGGTCTTAATGGCTGCGGATATCTTACTGTATCAGACCGATCTTGTACCGGTAGGTGCAGACCAGAAACAGCATTTGGAGCTGTCCCGTGACATTGCGACCCGCTTCAACGCACAGTACGGCAATACCTTACGTGTACCGGAGCCGTTTATCATGCCGAAGGGTGCAAAGATCATGTCTTTGGCGGATCCGACCAAGAAGATGAGCAAATCCGACGAGAACAAGAATGCGACCATCACCATCCTTGACCCGGCTGAGACCATCATCAAAAAATGCAAACGTGCCGTTACCGACTCCGAGATGGAAGTGGCTTACCGTGAGGGCAAGGACGGCATCAATAACTTGATGACCCTTTATTCTTTGGCGACCGGTCTGGATTATGCACAGATCGAAAACGAGTTTGCCGGCAAAGGTTACGGCGATTTCAAACAGGCTGTCGGTGAGGCGGTTGCAGAGATGCTGCGCCCGATCCGTGAGAACTATGCGCTGTACAGCAAGGATAAAGCATATCTCGAAAGCTGCATGAAGGAAGGTGCCGAGATGGCATCCCGCTTCGCTGCAAGAACCTTAGAGAAGGTTTACAAGAAAGTCGGTCTGGTCAAAAAATTCTGATGCCTGCGATCAAGGCGGATGAAAGGAGCGTACTATGTCTGATTTCAATGATAATGCGCCAAAGCAGGAGGGCTTAGATCCTGCAAATCAGCCGATGGATTTCCCGCCGATCGATGAGGAAACCGCGCCGGCTGAAGCCGCACCGGTCGAAGCTGCGGAAAATACGCAGCAGAC
>JBGUUN010000331.1:0-10820 GCA_045133555.1 Oscillospiraceae bacterium | reverse complement strand
CTTGTGGCGTATCAGCCGCCTGCACCGAAGAAGAAATGGTATTCGCGCAAAAAGCCGGCATTGCCGCCGATGGAATATCGGGTCGATGCCGATGCCAAAGCGCTGTTAACAAAGGCTTTGGAGCAGGAGACGGGATTTGCGGTCGCCGAGTACAATGTCATTGCAAGAAAGGCAGAGCGCATCGTAAAAAGTGAGCTTTTGGCGCTTGCAAAGTATTTTCAGACACAGCAAAACGATGTCAGCTTGTGTGCGATTTCTTCTCTCGGATGCGGGGTGACCGCAGCGGATGAGAGAGGATTTTCGTATCCGGCGGGAGAGATTTGTCCGATGCGGATCGCAGAGCCGCTTTACCTGCTGCTTTGTAAATGCGGGTATCTGACACCGAGCGAAGAACCGCATCGTGCATTTTTTGATAAAGAGTGAAACCTACACCGTATTCGTAATAATTGCGAAAATAACGGTGAAAAAATAAAGGAGGGCGCTATTATGGCGACCAATACTGTAGTTAAAAAGAATTTTGACATTACTTGTCCGTACTGTTTTGCAAAATTTACATCGGACAAAGTACATTTCCGCATGCAGACGGCGCATAAAATGGGTACCAGTGCACCGCTTCCGGACGGTTATGATGACTGGGATGAGGTAGTTACCCGTTATCCGAACAACGATGAGAAAAAACGTCTGCTTGCAATGCGTGACGTTTATCAGTTCTTCACCCAGCGCCGTGATGAAAAATACGAAAAATTCTGGGAAACCTTCGGCGGTATCACCTCCGAGACCCGTCCGCAGGATGCAATGGACGATATCGAACCGTACTTACGTCCGGTCGTTGATCCGGCAAACGCAGAGTTCCAGAAATATCTCCAGGTACAGGGACAAGGCCAGGGCGGCAGCCGCGAGTTTCTGCATTACGATGCGGACGGTATGGCAGACTCGGTTACCGATATGTTCGGTAAGGTCAGCAATATGCGCGTATGCCCGCATTGTCATAACCCGCTGCCGATCCACTACGGTAAAAACCCGGTCAAATTCATTTCGGTCATCGGTATTTCCGGTTCCGGTAAAACCGTATATCTGTCCCAGCTGGTACGCAACATCGTTACCAACACCGCAAAAGTCGGCCTGACCGCATACATCACCAGTAACTCCACCCGTCAGTTCTTACGTGAGAATCCGGTGCAGATGAATATGCCGCTGCCGGGCTCCACTCAGCCGGAATACTTCGTTCAGCCGCTGTTTTACGACCTGTTAAGCACCGATGAAAACGGTAAGGCAGAGAGAAACACTGTGGTTCTGTTCGATATCGCGGGTGAGAACTGTACCGATGAGGCGAAGATGGCAAACTTCGGTCCGTTCGTACGCAATGCACACGGTATCGTGCTGCTGCTTGACCCGAAACAGCTTCCGTTTGTCAACGATGACGGCTACGGTGATGTAGAGCACGTTACCGCAGTACTGGACACCTTATACTTAACCATCACCGGCAGCAAGAGCGAGAAGAGCACGACTCCGTTAGCAGTATGTATCCCGAAAGCGGATAAACCGTCAATCCAGCAGATCTTCTCCTATAATCCGAGTGAGGACGTTGTGTGGTATCAGCCGCCGACCCCGCCGAAGAAATTATTCCGCAAACAGGTCATTCCGCCGATGGAGAGCCGTCCGGATCTCAACACCCAGCAGCTGCTGTTTGAGGATGTTAAGAACTTAGTCAACCCGCAGACCCATCTGCCGGTACCGATCTTCTATTCCAACGATTACAATGCGATCTCCCGTAAACTCGAGCGTATGATCGGCCGCTATATCCCGGATCTGGGTATGAAATTAAACTCCAGCTATCAGGATTTCAACTTCTTTGCATTCTCCGCACTCGGATGTGACGTTATGGAGCGTGTGGACGAAAACGGCTTGACCTTAAGTGTTCCGATCAGTGCGACCAGCCCGAAACGTATCGAGGAGCCGTTATACTGGTTATTCTGTAAATTCGGATATATCAAACCGAGTGAGCCGCTGCATCAGCCGTTTGCAGGAAACTGATGCCGCCGCTTGCGGATAAGAAAGGGCGAGAGAAATGAACTTTGCACAATGTTATTATACCAGCATCGGCGGTTGGACGGCTGTCGGTTCGAGCGATCTGTCGCAGGCTGCAAAGCAGGCATTCGTTTCGGTACAGACCACCAACGCCCCGAAAAACCAGCACTATCTGGATGCATCGGGCAAACCGCTTGCGCTGTTTGAGATCGAGTCCGACGGTAAAAACGCATATGCCGGCCGCTGCCGCTACGGAATTCTGGATCAGCGCGGCAGACCGAATATGTTTGCACACGGCTTTATCTGCCAGTGGAACAAGGATCTGACCGTAGATCCGGCGCCGCTTTGCTTTATCGACGACGAAAACTATGCGCAGTCGAAGGATGAAGTAAGTCTGGAAGAGCAGCCGAAGATCAGCATGGTACGCGGCTTTGCCGCAGGCATGCAGGCTGCGGGCTTTTCGCTGCAGAACTTTAAGGTGCTGACCCTTGCCATCTACGGCTGTATGGAGCGCAGCGAGCCGCTGTATATTGCCGCAGCACAGGAAGGCAAAGCACTTCAGGCACTCATTTACTGCATCTATCTGTCGATGCCGTACGCGGTCCGTCAGAAGCTGTCCTTTGCAAACGCAGCCATCCCGGGTGCGAAAGCGAAGACCGTGATCTTCTGCAAACCGGAAAATCTTCCGCAGAAGGTCTCTTACTTCAATCTGCAGACCGGCGATACCAATGTTGTGACTGCGGATTGGATCAAGAAAAACAAGAAAAATACCTTTATGAGCCGTTTCGGCGTTATGACGCCGGATGCGGCACAGAAATATTTCGCACAGCTGGATGTCAAACTGGCGCAGCTTGGCAAACAGGATTCTGTATCCTATAAAGTGATGCAGCTTGCGGATACCCTGATGCAGATCGATCAGGGTGCACCGCTGCAGACCGATGATGTATCGCTGCTTTACAGCATGCTTTCCACCCCGGTTGCCGACGAGAAGATGATGGATGCGTATATCGCGTCGGTTCTTGACCGCCTGGTTTCTTCCGGAACCGAGCTGACCGAGGAGATGCTTTCCATGGTGATGGAGCGTTTACAGCGCACCGAGAACACCGACATGCTGAAAATCAAAGCATACTTCCGCCGCAAACGCTTACTGACCTTACCGCTGGATGAGGCTGCGGCAGATTTACTGGATATCAAACAGCACGCAAATGACGGTGCGCTGCAGGAGCAGGAATTCCGTGATGCGTATCAGTATCTGGTTGAGTTTGCAGAGGGTCGTGAGATCTTCGGTGCTGCGATCCGTCTGGATTATCTGCAGAGCCGTGAACGCGACTATGAAAAGCTCGCGGATGTATATGATGACTGCACCAAGTTAGAGTGTGAGGAGAAGGGCGTTACCGCATTCATCAAAGAGCAGGCTTATGAGCTGTTCTGTGCGGCAATGACCAAAGACGGTGTCTTAGCGGCATACAAACCGTTCGAGACCTTTATCGGCAAATTCTTAAATCCGACCGCAGCGGAAGAAGTCAAGGTCATGGCAAGAAACCGCTATTGGGATCTCTACGATCTCACCGCATTCACCACCGCCGACCGCGAAGCATACCAGCTGATGGTGGCTAAGGATCACCCGAATTGCCTCAAAGCACTCAATTACTGGGAGATCCGCAGTAAGATGAAACAGGCAAGCTTAGACGATGTGGCGAGAATGCACCTTGCTATGATGAAAAAAGGCGATCTGACCGCCAAAGAATGCAGCTTCCTGTTTGAAAAATGCGTAAGCTACTGTGTCGAGCACAATCAAAACGGCATTTCGGACAGCAGTGCGCTGATCCGTCTGGCAACCTATGCAAGCCGTGACGGCAAGCAGTCGCTTGTTTCTCTGCTTTCGGAGTACGGCTTACCGGCACAGCCGGAGACCTGGGTGATGCTGCTCAAGAGTGCGCCGTGCTTCATGGAGGACGGTGAGATCTCGGTTGTACAGGTCGCACGTTTTGTGCAGACGGTACAGGCAGAGGAAGGTTCTGACAAAGAGCTTGTTGCCGCGATCGCAACGGGTTACAATACCATTGCGGACGAGAAGAAGCAGCAGGAAAAACTGGCACAGCAGGCACAGCGTGCCGAGCAGTGGCAGCAGCGTAAAGAGCAGGCCGGTGCAATGTTCAACAAGTTCAGCTCGCTGATCGGCAAAAAAGGCGATGTCCCGGCAGAAGATCAGACCGAAACCGTACCGGATATGCCGCCGGCAGTGACCGCACCGGACGAGGAGAACGATGTGATCTACAGCGGCCGTGACTTAGGTCAGATGAACGGCGTATCGGAGGAGCAGCAGCCGAAGAAGAGCAAACTCGGCGGATTCCTCGGCAAATTCAAGAAATGAGGCTAATGATATAGATGGAGCAGAAGTTATATTACAGCTGCATCACCGGATTCGGCATCTATGAGCGTCTAAACGGTGAGGGTAACTTCCCGGGGATCGGACAGTGCTGCCAGATGCGCCACATCGAGACCGGTGTGGAGTATTATGCATTGCTCGAACCGTGCAGTGATGCGGCAAAGAAAAGACTTTGCAATCTGATCGAGGCCCGTATTCCGGACAGCAAATATATCTGGCCGTGTGATTTGGCGGAAAACACCGACGGAGAACGATTTTTATTGTTCTCCCCGGATGTATATCCGCAGTATATCACGCTGCTGGATATCGCAAACGGAAAGCGCGGCTATGAAGATCCGGCGGTGATAAAGACATTGTTCTGGCTTTTGGACCGTTTGGAGATGCTTTGGACCGGCGGCTATGTTACGGCAAACTTCGATCTGAGCGATTTCTATTACGATCCGGCACGGGAAGACGGCTATATTTCCTTCTCGGTCCTGACCGCAAAACGCATCGGCAGAGTACCGATCAAAAAAGGCTACTCGGTCAGCCCGATGTCCAGGATCGCAAAAAGCCGCGGTCTGGTCGATCCGTACGGATTTTCCGAGGATCACGAGCGCTATACCTGGAACGATGACAGCTTTTTGATTGCGACCGCTGCGCTGGTTTTCTATCTGATGATCGGCAGAATGCCGTATGACGGTGCGCTGCAGGACGACGACAGATACGATATGGAGTTAAACCCGGGCAGATTCTGGGGTCACAGCTATCCGTACCGTCCGTTTTTCATCATGGATGAGGACGACGGCAGACAAAACCGCGTCGGTGAATATCCGGAGGAGCTGGTTCAGATCGACCGCTATAACAGACTTTCAAAACAGCTCAAAGAGATGTTCTGTGAGTCGCTTTGCAATCAGAGCGTCATGAGAGAAAAAGAGGTTCGTTTCTACACCCCGAAGGAGTGGAAACAGGCGATCCTTTCATGGTATGAAATCAATCAAACCTACGGGGGTGGATATCAATGAGTGAATTAAAGATCAAATTGGATACCAGACACGCCCGCGAGCAGATTTTTGAGCAGAATCCGACCGCACAGATCTTAAGACGTGTTGCGACCGAACAGCCGAATTTATTCGGTAAGGGTGAAGGTTTTGTTCTGCAGGATATTTACGGTACGGTGAATTCGCTGCGTGAAGCGCTGCAGAGCAGCAGCATGCTGCTTTCCGATCAGCTGCAGATCCTGCTGATCATGGAACATCCGGATTTCTATCTGCTTTCGGTCCGTCCGGCGGGTTCGATCACTGCGATCGAGCTGTCTACGGCGGCAAAACGTCTGCATGAAAAGACCGGACTGGGTATGGATGTCATCTACAAGCAGCTTTCGGTGCTTTGCTATGCGGTGGGAATCTCCTTTGCGGCAATGGAGCCGGTAGCGGTAAGCGGCGGCGATGAGATCAATGCATCGGAATTCGAGGATCAGCTGCTGCAGACCGAAGGTGTTCCGGCTTACGGCTTTGTACTTCCGCCGGAAGCGTATGCGGAATCCAAAAAAGAGATGGATAACATGTTCGCTCACGGCGATTTTGAACTGCTGTGGGACACCGCTTCGGTGCTTTCGACTATGTCCAATCCGACCGCATTATACTACTGCGGTTACTGTTACTTATACGGCAAGGCAGTTCGCCAGGACCCGCAGCGTGCATTCCGCTTACTCAAAGCGGCTGCAAAGAGCGGTGAGATCCGCGCATACAATGCGCTGGGCGACTACTATTGCAGCAAATACTGCGATCATATGCAGCGTATGGAGCTTGCTTATCGCTGCTATACCATGTTCGGTGCCGCACCGCTCAACGATGCACAGCGCAACCGAATCCTGCGTATGAAAGAAAATCGCCGTTCCTACTCCAAGAACTGGATCGCAGCAGGCATTTTCTTGGTATTTATGCCGCTGTTTTTGATCTTTGCAAGCGTTTTGATCGGACCGGCTGTGATCGGTTGGGGCGTTGTATTTACGGTCCTTTCCGCAGCGCTTTACGGCGGTGCTTTCTATCTGCAGCAAAAATATCCGCACAGCGACATTATGCGCTACAGTATTCCGGTGATGTACCTGTTCTGGGTGATCTATCTGTTCATCTGGATCTTGTCCATCACAGCGTAAGGAGGGGTTAAAATGGCTGATACCAATAAAAAAGCTTCGGTTAATCCGAACTTAAAAGAAAACCTCTGCTGCGCGCTGTTCTTCTTGCTGATCCCGCTGTATGCATTGGTAAACAACAATACCGTCTACGGCTGCATCGTATTCGGTGCGATCGCAGCATATACGATTTTACGTTATGCGGTATTCGATGCGCCGGATGAGCAGCTTGCCATCGGACATTTCGGTGCGTATTTTACCACCGCAATGATCGGCGTCATTCTGATCGATCTGGCATCCTTCCTGCCGTCGAGACTTATTTTCAATTTTGATGTAAGTCCGTATTTTGAGGAAGAATCCTTTGTCGGTCTGGTGCTCGGTGTAGCAATGATCGCCTTGAAGATCTTTGTCTTTAAGAGCGACAGTTACCGCAGCTTTAACCGTCTTTGCCGTATTGCGGCAAACCATCTGATGATCGCAGGCTTTGCCTATTTCCTGATCTTAACCTTCTTGGAAAGCGGTCATCCGGCAGGCAACGTGATGCTGCCGGTCATGGCGGTCTGTGCGTTTGTGTATATTGCATGCGACTGCTATGAGCAGTACCGTCTCGGCTTTGAAAAGCACCACAGCAGAAATATCGGTGCATCCATCCTGTTATACGCAGTGATGCTGTTTACCATGCTCTGCTTCCCGAATTTCAATACCGTTACCTTGCTCTATGACCGCTTCTTCGGTCTGTTTAAGGAGCAGTTTGTTTCCGGCATTCTGATCTATGCCGTGCTGATGCTGTTCTCTTTGGTGTGCTACATCATCTGCTTCAAAGGCCCGTTTGCATCGCATGAGATCCGCTGCTTTGCGGTATATCTGTTATTCGGACTGACCATGTACCGCATGATGCTGACCGCTCACATCGAATTCGGTTGGCTGATGTTATTCATCCATACCGGTGTTTTACTGTTTGCGCTGTTCTATAAAGGCAAAGCGGGCGGTAAACTGGAGCGTACCTTTGCAAGACACAAAGAGTATCGCGTTGCGGTGTCCGGTATCGTACTGTTATTTGCGATGATCATGCTGCGTGATCAGCTGTATCTGGCAATGATGGTCTTACTGGCATTTGCCATGGTTATGGTATTTGTGTTGACCCGTGAGAAGGATATCGCCTCCAAAATCGTATGGCAGGTGGTATTGGCAGGTGTTGCGGTCTTTGCGGCTTCCCGTCTGATCTCTGCCGAAGCTGACAGCAAATATCTGCTTGCGGTCGCTATGACCTGGTTTATGCCGGCTGCCGCTATGGTGATCTTCAACCGCGGAAAAGAGGAGGGCAAGGATAACTGGGCTGTCCGTACGATCGGCATCCTTGGCATCCTGCTGCAGATCTTGATGATGCTGCGCGCTGCCTGATTTCATCAAAAAGTATACATATACATTCCCGTTTGCGGCATCTTGCCGTGAGCGGGATTGTTTTTTTGGATAAAAATGCAAGATATTCGATTGACTTTGCAAGAAAAATATAGTATATTTAATGTAAGAGCAGACATTTCTGCAAAGGAGGAATCTATATGAAACAGTATCAGTTATGGATGGATCGTCCGGCAATCAATTGGGAAGATACCACACCGCTTGGCAACGGCAGACTGGGGATGTCGGTCAACGGCGGCACCGACCGTGAAGTTTTTCAGTTAAATGAGGAGAATATCTGGAACGGCGGTCCGCGAGAAAAATTCAAAGTACAGGAGAACTTTCCGGAGCTTGTACAAGAGCTGCGTGATATGCTGTTAAAGCCGATCACTCCGCAAACCAAGCGTGAGGAAGTGGATGCGGATACAAGAGCCAATCAGGTCTTGCTGGGCAATGAGCCGGTGGTCAAGTCCTATGAAACCGCAGGCGAGATTTTTGTTGATTTTAAAAACGAAGGTGAAGTATCGGAATACGCACGTGTATTGGATATGAAAAACGGCGTTTTGACCGTCAGCTATCGCAAAGGCGGCTTAAAACTCAAAGAGGAAGCATTCGTTTCCTACGATCCGTCGATCTATGTTATGAAGCTGACCGCAGAGGAAGGTACTTTGGATCTGGATCTGACCTATGCGCGTATGGCATACGACTGTGCTTTACCGTGGGATTCCGTCGGTCCGACCAAGCAGATCATTGCATTGGAGGAGGACGGCATCATCGCAGATTCCGCTACCGGCGACGAGCAGCATACCCTGCAGGTGAAGATGAAATTCTACACCGACGGTACCGCAAATCAGATCCGCAACGGTCATCATATCGCAGGTGCAAAGAATGTCATTATCTATGCCGGTGCTGCTTTTGAGAAAGAAGCAGAGGTACCGTGCAAACCGGATATGGCGACCTATACCGCAATTTATAAAAAACATACCGCAAGATTCTCCGAGATCATGGAGCGTTCTTACGTTTCCTTCGGACAGGATGAATCCGACATGCCGATCAACGAGCGCATGAAAGCCATGAAAGACGGCGCACCGCTGGATAAAGGCGTGATCGACCTGTATTACACCTTCGGCCGTTATCTGCTGTTATCCAGCAGCTACGGTAAAGATACCCTTCCGGCAAACTTACAGGGCGTATGGAATCCGTATGTCGGCTCTCCGTGGAACTGTGACTATCACACCAACATCAACCTGCAGATGAACTACTGGCCGGCTGAGGTCGCAAACCTTTCGGAATGTGCCGAGCCGCTGTTCCGCTATATGAATGAGTATCTGCTGCCGGGCGGCAAGAAGGCTGCAAAAGACTTCTATCATGCACGCGGTATGGTTGTACATCATTTAAGCGATACCTATCAGTTTGCCGCACCGGCAGACGGTGTATGGGGCTTATGGCCGATGGGCGGCGCATGGCTTGCATATGCGATGTGGGAGCATTATCTGTTTACCAAAGATGTTGAATTTTTAAGAACCACCGCTTACGAATACATCAAAGAGTGCGTGATCTTCTTCTTTGACTATCTGTTTGAGCATCCGAAATATCCGGGCAGACTGCTCTCCGGTCCGTCCAACTCGCCGGAAAACGTTGCATACCGTCTGATGGATCAGGGTGAGGAAAACCGTATGGAATCCTACCTTGCGATCTCTCCGACCATGGATACCGAGATCTTATCCGGTCTGTTTGAGATGTATATCAAGACCGAGGAGCTGCTGCAGATCGATCCGGAATGTGCACAAAAAGCAAAAGAGGTTGCTGCAAAACTGATGCCGCTGCAGATCGGCAAAGACGGCCGTTTGCTGGAGTGGATCGAGGAATACGAAGAAGCAGAGCCGGGTCACCGTCATATCTCTCATGCATTCGGTCTGCATCCGGGCTGGCAGATTACCGAGAATACGCCGGAGCTGATGGCTGCACTGCGCAAGAGCTTTGCATACCGTCTGTCGCATGGCGGCGGTCATACCGGTTGGAGCTGTGCATGGCTGATCAACCTGTATGCACGTCTGCATGACGGTGCCGGTGTCGGTAATATGTTCTACAAGCTGCTGACCCAGTCCACCAACGAAAACCTGTATGACAGCCATCCGCCGTTCCAGATCGACGGTAACTTCGGCGCGACCGCAGCGGTTGCGGAGATGCTTGTGCAGAGCCATACCGATGTCATTGAGCTGCTTCCGGCATTACCGGAGAACTTATCCACCGGTTCGTTTGTCGGTATTATGGCACGCGGCGGCCTGGAGGTTTCCGCAACCTTTGCAGACGGTAAGGTCAAGAACCTGTCGCTGTATGCAAAATGCGCAGGCGATTTTACGCTGCTCGTCAACGGCAATAAAATGCAGGTCACCCTTGCCAAAGGCGAAAGAAAAGAGTGTGAGTTTTAATGAATACCTATGAGTTATTGTTAAAGAATCCTGCATATGAGTGGGAGAATACGACTCCGATCGGCAACGGCCGGTTGGGTGTGTCGGTATTCGGTGCTGCCGACACCGAGGTGCTGCAGTTAAATGAGGAATCCTTCTGGGACGAACTGCACTATGATATCGAAAAAGAGAGCGAAGGCTATTATGAGACCTGGCTGAAGCTGCGTGAGATGCTTTTGACCGATCTGGATGCGGTAGAGGATATCAAAGAGCTGGATACGGATACCTATGCCAATACAAAGATCGGCGATAAATTTGTACATGTCAGCTCGTATGAATCCGCAGGCGAACTGGCGGTCCGCTTTTTGTCCGAAGGCGAAGTCAAGGATTACCGTAGTGGTCTTGGTTTTTAAAATTGGCTGGCAAAATTAACGTATCGGAAAGATAAGTCCGGATAAACCGCATAGGTATTTGCCAGCTA
>JBGUUN010000330.1:0-5371 GCA_045133555.1 Oscillospiraceae bacterium | reverse complement strand
AACTGGCTCCCGAAGCAGCAGAGGAATTGCAGAAAAGGATCTTAACGATTTTGAACTCAACGGAGGATGCTTCTTTGCCGTCCGATTTCAAATACGAGATTCTTGCAGACTATTTAGAAAGAGAGGAAATGTTATGAGTGAATTCTCAAGCCAACTGATCCAAAAGGCTGCGTCCGGCGATCAGGCTGCTATTACCGAGCTTTATGAACTTACATACAACAGTGTTTATAGGACTGTGAAATCCATGATCGCTGATGAAGATGCGGTTTTGGATATTGTTCAGGACAGTTACATCAAAGGCTTCAAAAACCTCGATCAGCTGGAATCTCCTGAAAATTTCAGGGCATGGATGAAACGAATCGCGACCAACAAGGCGAAGGATCATCTGAAAAAGAAAAAGCCTATCCTGTTTACCGATATGGAGAGTGAGGACGGAACGGAGATCGATTTTCAAGAGGACCGTCTGGACCACTGCCCGGAAAAAGTTCTGGACCGCAACGAAACATCCCGACTGATCCGTGAAATTTTGGATACGCTGAGCGATGAACAGCGTCTTGTGATCGGTATGTACTACTATGAAGAAATGAGCATAAAAGAGATTGCGGAAACTCTGGACTGTTCCGAAAATACGGTCAAAAGCCGACTCAACTACGGCAGAAAGAAAGTGGAAGCCAAAGTTAAGGAACTGGAGAAAAAAGGCGTCAAGCTCTATTCTCTTGCACCGCTGTCGTTCTTGCGTTGGATTTTCCGTATGGATGCCGAAGCCGGAAATATTTCTTCTTCCGCTATCTTGGAAACCGCTGCGGAAAGCAGCGCCAATGCAGGGCTTACCGCGTCGGGAACGGCCGGTACTGCCGCAGCATCCAATACAGCCGCTGCAGCCGGTACCGCTGCGAAAACAGCTGCTGCAGCCGGTACCGCCGCGAAAACAGCTGCTGCAGCCGGTATCAAGGCATTGACCGCAAAAATTGCCGCCGGTGTATTGGCAGTAACATTGGTCGGAGGCGGTACAATGCTGGCACTTTCCTCCAATGACCGCAATGAAAGTGCATCTTCGCAGCAGACCGTATCCGATCAGGTTTCTCTACCATCCGAGCAGGAGGCGTATCAAGGCATTACCGATGCATATCTGGAAGTTGCCGATGTTGACAGCACCGAATTCTTAAATGCTCCCGAAAGCTATTTTAATGGGGATCATGTGGCAATCCGCTATTACCACATGTATCATGCGCATAGTATCCACTATGCTTACTATGATATTGATAAGAACGGAATGGATGAACTTCTGATCGGTATCAGCTTTGGACAAGACGTACAGCCCGTGGACATCTATGGTTTTGACGGAGAACAAACTGTTCAGCTGATTGATGAACCTACCCTTGGTGATCGGTCTGCATTGTCCCTCCTGACCGACGGAACATTGTATTTCATTGGAGGCAGCGGCGCAGAAAACACAAGCCATGAATATTATCGTGTTGATGGATGCACTTTGAAAGAAGTATCTCCCAGTTTTGCAGCAGAGGTCACCGATATTCCTTGGTGTATTTTGGGTCTTTCGGAGCATACCGCACCGCAGTTTTCCTTTGACGCAATTCTTGCGGATATCAAAAGTGCTCTGACGGTATCGACACAGGACTACGATTCTGATCAGGAACATTATGATGCCGCTTACAGCCATTTGGGAGACGGTGTTATGTGGATGCTGATGCACAGAGAACTCGGCAACTATACAGCATGCATCTGGAGCACGGAGATGGATATTGATGCGGATGGACAGGATGAATTGTGCATCGGCCGCGGTATCAGCCCTACGCAAGTTTTCCCTATCGTGATCTATAAGCAAACCGGTGATGTGATTTACGGTGATGCTGTATACGCATATGAAGATATGTTCTATGGCGATGTTACGGTAGAATGGAATTATATCGGCGGATAAAATATTTTTGAAAATTTTTGAATTTATTTAAAACCAGGGCAGATCTTCGATCGTCTAAAAGACAGAGGGACAAAAAAGAGCCCTAAAAAGGAGGAAAAATACATATGTCAAAATTTAATGCCAAAGAACTGCTCCAATCTTTCAAGAATAATCTCGATCCGAGACTGACGATCGGAGATTACATCGCATTGATCGTTCTGTCGATGCGAAGCTGTTTCTGGCAGATCGACGGACGTCAGTTATCCAACAAAATGCTCAAGAGCAACAACGGCATTGGTCTGGTCGTCGGTATCATGATGTATATCGTCGGTTATCTTGGCTGGATCCCGCTTTGCATCGGTTTGGTGTTCATTCCGGTCGGAAGTCTTCTCAGCATCATCGGAAGCGTTGTCACCTTACAGATTTTTGATGCGATCAAGATGCTTTTTGTGGGCGTATTCGGTACGATCTTCATGGCGGCTGTGATTTTATTCTGTTACATCCCGATGATCACCGAATGGAGCAAACTGCAGTACAATCTTCATTTTACCCAGAGCGCATGGTGGAAAAACACCGGTATCCGTCCTTCCGTTATCAAAAAGGATAAGGGTATTTACGGTGAGTATATTGCCACAATGGCTGCAGAGCAGTGCCTGAAGCACAACAATGTTTACGGACGTGTTCTTAACAGCGTTTTTGTTCCGAAAGGTGCGAATAATTTCAATGAACTTGATATCATCTCGGTCAACGAGACCGGTATCCACGTGATCGAAGCAAAAGCAAGAGGCGGTGCTTTCTACGGCAACATCTCTGACAGAGAATGGGTCCAGCGCATGGGCAATACCGAGCATGTTATGGAAAATCCGCTGCTGCAGAATCACGGTCATTGCAACTGCCTGTTAGAGTATCTTTACCGTGTGCTCCCGGAAGGCTCCCTTCGAGATAAAGCAACCTTCCCGTGGAATACCATTAACGTGGTATTATTTGTCACCCGTGAGGTAGAGGACCACTTAAACCGCAATATTACGCCGAAAGAGTTTTTCTTCGGTATGGCGACCGGCTCCGGCTCTTATCAGAACTTAAACATTGTGAATACTTATAAGAAGCGCTTCACTCCGGAGGAAGTCGATCAGATCGCAGATGCTTTGGAAAGCATTGCGCACTATTCTCAGGAAGAACAGGCACAGATGATCCAGAACCGTGCGGCAATGAGAGATGCGCAGAATATGTCCCACGAATATCATGCGGCGGGCAATAAGTTCCGCTATTATGTTGCAGCTGTAAACAGCACTACGGTAGACGGCGGAAAAGAAAACAATGTCATGGTATGTTACGATAACGGCGAAAATATCACCTATCTGGATATGGATACCCAGTGGTTTGGTGCAATCCCGAGCGGAAAACCGACACCGATTTCCAATGCATACAGAACCCTGCCGGAAGCAATGGCAGCCTATCAGAAAATCATGTACACACCTATCGCATAAATAAAGGAGATTATTACAATGAAAAAGACTGTAAAACTTTTATTGATCCTGACTGTGATCCTTATGTGCTTAAGCTTAACCGCTTGCGGAAAAAGCACCAAAGCCGAACTGGCACCGTATCTGTCGGTCAGCTACACCGGTTATAACGGAAACGGTACTGCTCATGTAGATTTTGATTTTGCGGATTTTGAATACGGCATCATGTCGCAGTGGAAAGACGGAAACAATATGGAAAAACTGGCTGCGCTGACTGACGTGGAAATGACGATCACCTATGCAGCCGATGTATCCGAAGGCTTGAAAAACGGCGATACCATCACCGTTCGAGTCAATTATGATGAAGCAAAGGCAAAAGAATACGGTTACACCTTTACGGGTCTGGAAAAGAAATTCACCGTAGAAGGCTTGACCGACCCGATCGAGATCGATCCGTTTGCGGAAGATATTTTCGGCAGCGGCAAGATCGTTGATGCGACCCTGGAGGGCATCGATCCGTTTGTTTGCCTGTATCTGAAGAACAATGCGGAACTGAGTGATCCGATCCGTCATATCACTTACATGGCTGACAAGGATTGGAATCTGAAAAACGGCGAAACCATTACCGTTACCGCAGCCATGGACGAAAAATACCAGCAGAAAGGCTACCTGCTCACCCGTACCGAAACGACGATCGCAGTTGAGGGCTTTGACCGCTATGCAAGCTCCGCTTCCGACCTGACTGCTGAGTTACTGCAGAACATTTCCGACAGAGCATACCAGGAATGTGTCAACGGCGCTAATGTCGATATTTATGACGGCAGCAGCAACCTGACCCCGTGGGGCGCAAACATTGAAAATATCACTGTTGCGGATACCGCTTTCTTAGCAGTCAATGCGCAGATTGAGATGGAATATAGCTTCCTGCTGGTGCCGGTTTACAAGACCATCTCCACCGATGAGTGGTATGATATGGATGCAGCTGCAATGGTTTCGAAAACCTGGGAAAATGTTGCTGGTTACTACAAGTTTACCGATGTGATCGTTCACAACGACGGTACGGTTACCTACAACGAATCTTATGTAGAACTCAACGGTAACTATACCGATACAGCTGCTGCAGATACGCTGTATCTGGATGAGCTCCGCTCCGTATATACGTTCCATGAGGTTTCTATGCCGTAATCGTATGAATATAAGGGCTGCTGTCTGAATGACGGCAGCCCTTGTTGTTTTTTCGGGAAAACGGGCAACGGTGTGACGGGCTAACTGCATATTGGAGATGAAGCAAACAAAAGACCTCACCGACTTTTATCGGTGAGGTCTTAAATTACAGGTTTAACAGCTCTGTATACTGTTCTTTTGTAAGCTCATGCCAGAGTTTTATGTCGTTATAGCTCCAGCCGCCGCTGGAATCGCGGATAAAATTCAAAAGGAGATAGCGGATGGCTTTATCGTCGCCTATCGCGGTATAGAGGGTATAATCCTCACCGAAGTCGCCACATTCCCAGTCACTGTAGATCTCTTTGATCTCGGTGAGGTTTTTCAGCTGCTTGATTTCCTCTTCGGAGATGCGGGGAGCACCGCCCATAACCAGGCTGTCCAAATAGGATTTGAGGGTAGATTCGTTTTGCATGAGATTCACCTCCAAGGGGAATATAGGATATGCCGTAACTCCAAAAAGCTACGGCATATCTGGTCCGAGTGACAGGAGTTGAACCTGCGGCCTCTTGAACCCCATTCAAGCGCGATACCAAACTTCGCCACACCCGGATAATATACTAGTATCTTACCACATCCGCAGGATAAAAATCAAGTGTTTTTTGATGAACAAACCCCAAAAAAGACAGGAGCCTGTTTTTGGAAAGCAGGCTCCTATATGGATTTACATGTCTTGATTTAACGCCAAGCCAGTTTGTCCGAATAATCCAGATAGTATTTGATGTTCTCACCAGGGACATTCCACGGGATATGGTTGCCGATGCACATGAAG
>JBGUUN010000329.1:0-1688 GCA_045133555.1 Oscillospiraceae bacterium | reverse complement strand
AAAGGATGTCGTTCCGGCATACTACGAAACCGCACTGAAGGTCAAGTATGCGCGTGATGACCAGTCTGCGCAGATGCTCGACATCATCCGTTACAACATCTCCTGCGTCTTCCCGGTTGCGTTCGGTAACTACTGCCAGAACATGCCGCTGTACAATGCATTCTCAATTCCGCTTGGTGCAAAGAAGACCGACTTTGTTTCCAACTATCTCAAGTTTGAAGCAAAGGCACAGGCAAAGCTTGATGAGCTGTGGGATGCTTTCACCTCTATTGATCAGTAAGTATATCATTTTTAGTTTATGAAAACCGTCCGGACCGTCGATGCATTTCTGCAGATCGGCGGTCCGTTTTCGTTGTTATTATTCACAAAAAAATGAAAAATATTTTGTTTATTACGCCAAAAAGCACAGAAATTTACAAATTGTTCATATATTAACAAATTGTATATGTTATAATGTGAACATTCAGGTTATTTCATAACTTTTATTATTAAAAGCACCATGTTTGTACAAAAACAAAATGTGGTGCCGCCAGAATTTGATTCGGAGGAACGGATATGAAAACCCAGAGAACACTGACCTTACTGCTTGCTGCGCTGATGGCAGCAGGTACCTTTACTTTTGCATCCTGCGGCGGTGATACGCCTGCGACGGATGTGCAGACCAATGCACCGACCAATGATACCGGCGCTGTTGAAGAAGTCACGGCAGAACCGGATCCCTTTGAAGGCTTTGACTTCGGCGGTGAAGAAATCCGTATGCTCGTTTCCGCGAATGACTATGACGGCCGCGGTTCTTCCAACTATGCGATCAAGCATGAGAAAGAAGAAAGCGGTGACGTTGTTAAGGATGCGGTTTACAAGCGCAATATGAACGTTGAAGAGCTGCTCAACGTCAAGTTTGTCTTTACCGACAATGAAGAAGACTATACCGTCATTCCCAAGACCGTCTCCAAGTTTGTGACGGCCGGTGATGATGCCTATGATCTGATCATTCATGACCTTTTCCCGCTGTCCACACTTTCTGTACAGAATACCTTCCTGAATGTTTATGATATTCCGCATCTGGACTTCTCTAAGGATTACTGGTATGATTCCTACATGAGCGGTATTTCCTTTGCATCCGAAGATCAGCGTTATCTGCTCGCGGGTGACTATTTCCTGGATATTCTGCGTACTGCACATGCCATCTATTTCAACAAGGATATGTTCAACAACATGTTTGAATCTGCTGATGAGCTGTATGCGCATGTTGATAACGGCACCTGGACACAGGAAGTCTTCTTGCAGTATATCGAAAATGCTTATCAGGACATCAACGGTGACGGTACTGCGGACGATGATGACCAGTACGGCTTCTGTACGATCAACTACTGGGGTCCGATGATCCCGTGGGTCATTGCATCCGAAATCAACTTCCTCGATTATGAATCTGACGGTGCACCGTATTTTGCGATGAACGATGAGCGTTCTGTCCGCCTGCTGGAAAATCTCGTTGAAATCTTCCACGGCAAGAGCACGCACAACTATTCCGCAAGCGTTGAAGCATGTACCAATGCCTTCATCAACGGTAAGTCCCTGTTCAGCGGCTATCAGCGCGTTTCCTCGCTGGAGCTGTTCCGTGATATGGATATCGAATTCGGCATCCTGCCGTACCCGAAGATGGACGAAAAACAGGAAAACTATATCAC
>JBGUUN010000328.1:0-2075 GCA_045133555.1 Oscillospiraceae bacterium | reverse complement strand
CTTATCCACCGGTTCGTTTGTCGGTATTATGGCACGCGGCGGCCTGGAGGTTTCCGCAACCTTTGCAGACGGTAAGGTTACCGCACTTTCGCTGTACGCAAAATGCGCAGGCGACTTTACGCTGCTTGTCAACGGCGAGAAGATGCAGGTCACCCTTGCCAAAGGTGAAAGAAAAGAGTGTACGTTTGCATGAGCAACTACGAATTACTGTTAAAGAATCCCGCGTATGAGTGGGAGAACACCACACCGGTCGGCAACGGCCGGTTGGGTGTGTCGGTATTCGGCCGCACCGATACCGAGATTTTACAGCTCAACGAGGAGTGCTTCTGGGATGAAAACCGTTACGACATCGAGAAAGAGGGTGACGGATATTATGAAGGCTTGTTGGAGCTGCGCAAGATGCTGCTGACCGATATCGATGAAAACACCGATATTTCCAAACTGCACGCCGACCTGTATGCCAATGAGCGGATCGGAAAACATTATTACCGTGTCAGCTCGTATGAGACAGCGGGTGAACTTGCGTTAAAATTCTTATCCGAAGGTGAGGTCAAAGACTACCGCCGTGTACTGGATATGAAAAACGGACTGGCGAAGATCAGCTATCGCAAAGGCGATACCGATATCACCGAGGAGGTATTTGCAAGCTGCGATCCGTCACTGCTTGCGGTACGTTTTAAGGCAAAAAACGGTACTTTGGATTTCGATCTGCAGTATTCCAGACCGAATCGCAAGACCGAAGGTGCCGACGAGTGGATGGTGCGGGAAGAATCGGATGCAGATATGCTACCGTATACCGCCAAGGTGTGCGGTGACTGCCTGTTGGTCTCGAGTGCAACCGCACAGGGGAATCACACTCTCTCGCTGGCGGCAAAGGTGCTGACCGACGGAAAAACCGAGAATCTGACCGGTGGATTTGCGCTGCGCGGTGCAGCCGAAGCGGTCTTTTATATCGCTATGGCGACCGATCGAGCGGCAATGATGCCGGAAAATCTGACCGCAGCGGATTTTGATGCGTTATACGAGAAAAATGCGGCAAGATTTTCTGCGATCATGGAACGCAGTGAAGTGAATTTCGGCGGCGACGGCAAGGATTTGTCTGCGGATGAGCGGCTGGAGCAGGTCAAGAAAAGCGGCAAGCTGGACCCGACCTTGCTTTCGATCTATTACAATTTCGGCAGATATCTGCTGCTTTCTTCGAGTTACGGTAAAAACGGTATGCCGGCAAACCTGCAGGGCATCTGGAACCCGTACTTAAAAGGTCCGTGGAATTGCAACTACACCACCGATATCAATCTGGAGATGAACTACTGGCTGGCAGAGACCACCAATCTGTCGGAATGTACCGAGCCGCTGTTTTATTACCTGACCGAGCGGCTGATGCCAAACGGCAAGCGGGTCGCCAAGGCATTTTACCGTGCCGAGGGGATGACGGCGCATCATACCGGCGATATCTACGGCTATGCATTGCCGAGTGACGGTGTCTGGGGTATCTGGCCGATGGGCGGTGCATGGCTTGCCTATCCGATGTGGGAGCATTATCTGTTCACCAAGGACATCGATTTCTTAAAAGAGCAGGCATATCCTTATATCAAAGAAAATGTCAAGTTTATGCTTTCGATCCTGTTTGAAGATCCGAAATATCCGGGCAGACTGTTATCCGGTCCGTCCACCTCGCCGGAAAATGCGTACTATCGGATGCCGAAGGATAGGGAAGGCAGTTTCTGTTCTGCACTTGCCATTTCGCCGACCATGGATATTGAGATCATGGACGGGCTGTTTGAAATGTTTGCCGAAGCGGCAAATATCTTAGGTGAGGATGAATTGCTGGCCAAAGAAGTCCTTTCTGCCAAAGAGCGCTTGATGCCGTTGACCATCGGTGAGGACGGCAGACTGCAGGAATGGCTGGAATATGTGGATGAATTGGAGCCGGGTCACCGTCATATCTCGCATTTATTCGGACTTTATCCGGGTCATATGATCACCAAGGATACGCCGGAGTGGTGGGAAGCGGTCAAGAAGAGCTTTGATTATCGCTTGTCGCACGGCGGCGGTCATACCGGTTGGAGCTGTGC
>JBGUUN010000327.1:0-1680 GCA_045133555.1 Oscillospiraceae bacterium | reverse complement strand
TCAACCATAACATCTGCTCTGTGTTGAGTATCGCCTAACGAAAGCTTAACCTCTTGGTTTTCTTTCGGAAACAACGACTGCCATTCGTTATGCCATGCAGATAAGTCGTAGTTATGACTACGATGATGTACCCAAGTATCCGAACAATGATGATCCTGCTTATGCGCAAAGTGATGCTGACGCACATCACCTTTCCTGGCAATCAGAGGTGCGCCACAATAAGGACAGTAATATTCCTGATTGCTATGTGTTTCATCAATATGAACTCGATTATCATTATAATCAACAGCAAATAACATCTTTCGCCACCTCGGGTCTAATCATTTCATAATAAAATTATATATAATCGATATTGCACAATTATGACTCTCAACACCCGTTGCGAACTCAATAACTCCATCCCGCTCTTCTCAGATGTCAATACGTCCATCGATCTTCTCAAACAGATAAATATGCATATTAGCGACTCAGTATGGTTGTTAAAATATCACACACACCGATACAACCGAATCACAGTATCCATTCGATCACAATCCTGCGGCATCACGACAGTATATCCGTCCTCAACAGCTGTCAGTACCAGAGGACAACCGTTGTATTCGGCTGCATCAAACCGTGTTCCGTCAGCAGGTACACCGAGTCTGAGAATACCGTCTTTGGGCAGATTCAGTACATGCAGATATACAACCGAGCCATCGGGTGATTCTGTGGAAACACCCCAGTCATCCGATCCAAGGAGCGCATTCGGAACCGTCGGATAAGCTTTTCCGGGAATTGTTCCATAGATGCCATCGTGCGCGTGCAAAAGCTCACCGAGTGACAGCAAAAGCGGTTGTACACCGTCTTCCCAGGTCTGGTTCAGATACGGACCGCAGGCCCATGCAATGCCGGCGTTATACTGCCCCTCTGTTGCAACGGTGCGGACCGTATACCGATACAGATTTCTTGCGTCTGTCGGAGCTTTACCGTCGGTTGCCCACCAGTTTCCGATTTGGCGGTTGACCTGCGAATAATGGGTCGGAAGAGTATCGGAATCACAGCCTTCAATGGAGCCGTAATATTCCGATACCAGAATATCGGACAGAGGATGCCATTCCGTATTGCCCGTAATGCCTGTATTGATAAAAATGACCGCATCGGGATTACATTCGCGCACACAGTCGCAGACATCTGCCGTCGGACCGCACTGGTCAAACCAGAAGCCCGCAACGCCCTTGCCGTATCGATCGTAGATCTCGCGGATCAGCTCCTTGAGAAAAGCCATTCGTGCGGCATCGTCTGTCCATCCCATCTGTGCAAGCTCTGCATCATTGATATCATGGGCATCGTTGGGCGGAAGATACAGTACCAGCGGTATGCCGTAGGGTGCCAGTCCCGCAAGCAGCTTGGCAATCACATCGGAGGATTCGGAGCATTTCTGCGTACATCCGGTGCGCTTCATGGTTTCTGACGGAAACAGCAGATTGAAGCCTGCATGTGCCGCAGTAAAGACGACATATTCCGCACCGAGTGCATGTACCACCTTCGCATATGCCTCTCCGTCAAACAATGCCGCTGCTTCTTCTGCGGATACCGCACCGCGGCTGTTGTCGGCGGAATACCATGTACCGCCCCAGTTATGACCTTTTCCTTCTGCATAGGTTGCATACGTATAGTGTGTAAAAAGACCGACGCGCGCAT
>JBGUUN010000326.1:0-1561 GCA_045133555.1 Oscillospiraceae bacterium | reverse complement strand
TTTACGCGAAGTCGAAGTGCGGTTCTCAGGTGCTTACAATCTTGAGATAAAAAACTGCGCTTATATCGACCTGTACAAGTGTTCCGCAAAATATACATCATATGCGTCCGGTTTTCACCCGGTAAACGTAAACGGTGTATTTAACGCCTGTTACGCTACCAAAAACTATGACGGATTTGGTGTAAACGGCTGTGGGCATACCACTTACATTGACTGTATCTCCGAATTTAACTTTGACGATGGTGTAAGCCATCACGCCGAAAGCGAAGGTACTTTCATCGGCGGCAGATATGAGGGCAACGGCAAGGGCGGCAATACTCCGGCTTACGGTGCAAAGGTTAATATCTACGGCGGTATTTACAAAGATAATGCGTCTTTTGGTATTGGGTATCTGTATGCGTCCTCATCCGGCAAGGCTGATGGAACTGTACAGGGTGCTGTTATGGTTGGAAACCCTATCGGGCTGTCCGTCAATGCGAATTGCACCGTTACGGCTATCGACTGCAAATACTCCGGCAACTCAAAAGACAAAGATATCAAGGGCAATTTTACGGAATATTAATCAGCAATAGAACCCGAAAGAAAACAAAAGGAGCAGAAAATGATCAAAAACTACATCAGCACCTTCGCCGCTTTGATTGGCGGCATGGTGTCCACGATCTTCGGCGGCTGGTCTGCCGGTATGACGACGCTCGTGATCTTCATGGCGATCGACTATATTTCCGGCATCGTCGTTGCGTGTGTCTTCCACAAATCGAACAAATCCGCATCGGGGGCATTCGAGAGCCGCGCGGGCTGGAAAGGACTTGTAAAAAAGTGCTTTACCCTGCTGTTTGTTTTGATCGCGCACAGGCTTGATCTTGCGCTGCTGGAAACGGCAGGAATTGAGATCACGATGCACTACATCCGCGACACGGTCGTGATCGGATTTATGGTCAATGAGCTTTTCAGTATCGTCGAGAACGCAGGTCTCATGGGAATCCCGCTGCCGAAGATCATCATCCGCGCGATTGAGGTATTGCAAAGCAGGGCGGACGAAGCAAAGATTCCGGGCGGGAAAGAAGATGACGAAAACGAAGAAACAGGAGGTCGTGCGGAATGAAACGCGGTATTGACGTATCAACGTATCAAGGCGACATCAACTGGGCGCAGGTAAAGGCAGACGGCATCGACTTTGCATTTATCAAAGCGACGCAGGGACGGTCTGTATCAAACGCTTCCTTGCGGAACTTTGTCGACAGCAAGTTCGCGCAGAACATCGTCAACGCAAACCGCTGGGGCATCCGCATCGGTGTGTACCACTATCTTACGGCGTGGAACGTAACGGAAGCGATGCAGGAAGCGGAATACTTCCTGTCGGTGATTGCATCTTATCGATCCATCATCGATCTGTGGGCGGCGGTCGATGTCGAGGACAGCAGATCGCCAAAGGACAAAACGCTGATGGCGCAGATCGTCAACACCTTCTGTTCGCGCGTCGAAGCAGAGGGATACAAACCGATGGTATACACCAATCCCGACTGGTTGACAAACAAGCTCGGCAACGTATCGCATTGGGACT
>JBGUUN010000325.1:0-2105 GCA_045133555.1 Oscillospiraceae bacterium | reverse complement strand
TTCTTGCCAATGCGGCAAACTGCGGGGAATTGAGCATCACCTCGAACATGGTGGTGTTCATCTGGTTCGCCATCATCTCGATCTTCTCGATGGATGCGTCACCGATGCCGCGTTTGGGCTCATTGATGATACGTTTCATACGCACGGTATCTGCCGGGTTATTGATGACTGCCAAGTAGGACAGCACATCCTTGATCTCTTTGCGGTCATAGAACTTAAGTCCGCCGACGATGCGGTACGGGATACCCGCACGGGCAAAGTTACGCTCGATCGGGCCGGACTGCGCATTGGTGCGGTAGAGTACGGCATGATCCGAGAATTTGCCGCCGGCAGCAACATTTTCGGATACGGTACGTACCACATAGGTCGCCTCGGCAAGGTCATCCGGGGTCTCGTTGCGGATGATCTTTTCACCGGTGCCGTTGGCGGTCCAAAGGGTCTTGCCCTTACGTTCTTTATTGTTTTCGATGATGCCGTTTGCGGCGTCAAGGATGGTCTGGGTGCTGCGGTAATTCTGCTCGAGGCGGATGACTGCGGCATTATCAAACTGATCCTCGAAGTTTAAGATATTCTCGATGGTCGCACCGCGGAATTTGTAGATACTCTGGTCATCGTCACCGACCACGCACAAGTTCTTATGCTCGGCGGCAAGCAGGCTGATCAGGCGATACTGCATAACGTTGGTATCCTGATACTCATCGACCAGAATGTACTTGAATAAGTTGCGGTAATGCTCGAGCACATCCGGGCACTGTTCAAAAAGTTTGACGGTGAGCAGGATGATATCGTCAAAGTCGAGTGCGTTTGCTTCTTTCAAACGGCGGATATATTCTTTGCGGATCTTTGCGATGACGGTCTTGCGGTAATCGCCCATCGCCTCTTTTTCAAATTCCTCCTGGGACTGCATGCTGTCCTTGGAGCGGGAGATGGCATTTAAGACGGTTTTCGGCGGGAAGTTTTTATCGTTCTCACCGATGGATTTGATGATATCCTTCAAAAGACGGGTGCTGTCATCGGTATCGTAGATGGTAAATGCGGAGGTATAGCCGAGGTTATCGATCTCGCGGCGTAAAATACGGCAGCAGACAGAATGGAAGGTACCGGCATAGATGGCATCCGCATCCGGGCCGATGGTGCGTTTTAAGCGCTCTTTCAATTCGTTTGCCGCCTTATTGGTAAAGGTGATGGCAAGGACATTCCACGGGCGGATGGCAAACGGTTTGATGATACTTTTGAAGGTTTCGGCCTCTTGCTTGGTGATGCTGTCTTTTTGGGAGAGTGTGAGCAGGGTCTGTTCCTCGGATTCGGTGAGCTGCGGCTGATAGGAGGTCATATAGCCGTTGCCGTACTGCAGCATGAATGCGATGCGGTTTACCAGTACGGTGGTCTTGCCGGAGCCTGCACCTGCCAAAATAAGGACAGGGCCTTCGGTCATAAAGACCGCCTTTTGCTGCATATCATTTAAATTATGGTACTGCGCTTTCATAACAGCGCGTTTGGCTTTCGTATAATTCTCTAAAGTCATATTTTGCTCCTTTCCAAAGAAGGAAAAACGTGTTCGGTCGTGTACCTTTCATTATACCACAAATACGGTAAAAAGAAAAGCCCCTTTTCCGACACGGATTTTTACCGACGGAGAGTATAATCTTAAAAGCCGCAGTGCCTGCGGGTGATGCTTCGCATCAATGCGGTGCGGCATTCGCCGCAATGAGGTGGCGCTTTGCACCAATGAGGTTGCCTGTCGGCAAATGCGGTCACACCATGCGGTGTGAATTAAGGTAGAAACGCTGCGCGTTTCAATGATTGAAAAAACGAAAAACTGGGGGTCGCATCCCTTCAACCTCGTACAAGGTAAGTACGGTCATTTTTCTGCGAAAAATGACCCTTTCGCAAAGCTAGGAGAAAACGAAAAACGGGGTGTGAACTGATTCCACACAGTGAATCACACGTAGTGGGTGAATCCCCCCTTCCACAAAGGTAGGAGAAAACGGTCATTTTTTTGCGAAAAATGACCCTTCCGCAAAGCTAGGAGAAAAAATGATAGTATATGTTGATCTTTTGATCTGCTGTAATTTGCTGATCCATTTCGCATTGTTTCTCTCCAC
>JBGUUN010000324.1:0-5813 GCA_045133555.1 Oscillospiraceae bacterium | reverse complement strand
AAGTCGATATATACTAATATTCCGAAACATTTCTTTTTCTCAGAAATTTGTCATTTAGTTCTTTACAATCGACAAAAAAAGCGGTATAATAGTATCGTAGGGTGTTATGCCCAGAACTAAAATACTTAAATTGAGAGGTACAGTCCAATGGCTAAAGTACTTGTAGAAACTTCTGCACGTCATCTGCACGTTACCAAAGAGGCAGTTGCAATTTTATTCGGTGAGGGCTATCAGCTGACTCACAAAAAAGATCTGTCCCAGCCGGGTCAGTTCGCTACCAACGAGCGTGTAACCGTTGTTGGCCCGAAAGGCGAGATGCCGGGCGTTTCCATCTTAGGTCCGGAGCGTCCGTCTACCCAGGTTGAGTTATCCTTAACCGACGCAAGAAAAATCGGCGTTGTTGCTCCGATCCGTGAGTCCGGCGACATCAAAGGTTCCGGCGCTTGCAAACTGGTTGGTCCGAAAGGCGAATTAGAGATTTCTGAGGGTGTTATCGTTGCAAAACGTCACATCCACTTCACCCCGGATCAGGCAAAAGAAGCTAACGTAGAAAACGGCGAGATCGTTTCCGTTAAGATCACTTCTGCAGAGCGTACCGCTATCTTAGGCGACGTTGTTGTTCGTGTTAACCCGTCCTATGATGCTGCTATGCACATCGATACCGACGAATCCAACGCTTGCGGCTGCTCCGGCGTTGTTTACGGCGAGATCGTAAAATAATTTGACGTTACTATGAAGTTTCGGCAGGAGCGCGAAAGCGCTCCTGTTTCATTTTTCAGGGGGAATTTATTATGTTATCTTGTGACTTAAAAGGAAAAACCGCAATTTTAACCGGTGCTACCGGTCAGCTTGGCCGCGTTATGGCCGCTTCCATGGCAGAATGCGGTGCTGATTTGATCTTATGTTACGCAAACAACACCGAAAAGGCAAATGAGTTAAAAGCAAAACTCGAAAGCGAATACGGCGTTAAAGTATATACCTACCGCTGTGATATCTGCCGCAACGAAGAAGTTATGGCTATGCGCGATGCGGTTGCCGCTGAATTCAAAATGCCGGATATCGTCGTAGACTGTGCGGTCATTCAGTATGAGCCGTGGCTGCCGGTACTCGAGCAGCCGATCGAAGACTATGTCAGCCAGTTTGAATCCTGTGTGCTGCATAACGTCAATATGGCAAAGGCATTTATCCCGCACATGATCGAGCAAAAATACGGTCGCTTCATCGGCATCAACACCGAGTGCGCTATGCAGACCTTTGCAGGTCAGTCCGCTTATGTTGCAGGTAAACGCGGTATGGACGGTATCATGCGTGTCTTGGCAAACGAGGTCGGTCAATATAACATCACCGTCAACCAGATTGCTCCGGGCTGGACCATCAGCGATAATGACCGCATCAACCACACCGAGTATCATGAGGAGTACAACTCCAAAGTACCGCTGCGCCGCCGCGGTACCGACCAGGAAATTGCAAACGTAGTGGCATTTTTGGCAAGTGACCTCTCCAGCTACATCACCGGTGCATATATTCCGGTCTGCGGCGGTAATGTAATGCCGAGAATCTAAAGAGTTTACAAAATGTTCTTTGCCTTTTATCGTTGATAATGGTATAATAAAAGTCTAACATACACCAGATAAGAACAGAAAAAGATAAGGAGGCAATGATTATGGCAGCACCGTTTTCCATGTATAAAGATAAGCCGCTTGTTCGTAAAGATAATGAAATTTACTATGGCTACGTCAGTGAAGGTTATTTCGTCATGATGCGCATTCTGGATAAACCGGATACTCCGGATGAAACCAAATTTGCTATCACCTTGATCCATCAGAAAGAGGACGGCGGAATGCAATTCTTAAATTCCGCACAGCGTGTAGGTACCTACCACGCACTGGAACTTGCCGATATCTGGCTGACCAATGCCCTCGCGGAGAAAAAAGCAGAATAAAAAATAAATCTCGGAACAGCATGTTCCGAGATTTTTCTTTTACTTTTCGTTTCCGATCTCATGTACCGTTTGCGGTTCATCCACCTCATGGTGAGATGCAATACGGAATAATGGAAATTTGGAAAGGATATTCATAAAGAACTGCATCAGCGGGCCCATCAGGAAAAAGCTGACAATGGTACCCACGCCGATCAAACCGGCTTTGTAGCCGCCGGTTACGATACAGATCAAAAGTCCGATACCGTCAACCAGAATACGGCCCCACATGATCTTTAAGTTGAAGCGTTTACAAAAGTTGATCATGGTATAATCTACCGAAGTCGGCAGTGCATCCGCCATCAAATACACAGCAATACCGAAAGCATTGATCAGCGTACCAAGGATAAAGGATGGGATCGCCGGCAAGGTGATCTTATCCCCAATCAGCCACACCCAGAAATCGATACCCAATCCGCACAGGAAAGAGGATACAATGGTAAATACATTCGGGAAACGTTTGAGCATCAAAGCCGACAGACATAACGCAATGATCGCTAAAAGATTACTCCAAATGGTGACCGGCCAACCGGAAAAATAATTGAGTCCCATCAGGCCGCTGTCCCATGGAGAAAGTCCGAGCTGCGAATGTGTCAAAAACGGAATACCCGCTGTGAAAATCGCAAAGCCGGTCAGATAGATCAGCCATTTTTTTATATTTATCTGTCCTAACAGCAGACCGCATTTCTGCATCCATAAAGGTCTTTTCATTTATGTATACCCCAATTCATTTATCGATCAATGCAAAGAAAAGGACTGTTGCCGCATAGGCTGAAAACAGTCCTTCTTTATTATGCCATAATTCGACCGAATCGTCAAGTGGAAACCCAAAATTTCACATTATGAACGCTTGAAATTGACCCAACCGCTGCCTTGAGAATAAATCGTTTCGGACTGACTGTCATCATATGCAAATACCTGATATGCATACCCAATACCGGATTTCACCTTTTTATCCGTATAGCTTACCGTCTCATTCTTCTTGACGGTAGCGATCAGCACAGGGTCTCCTTTGGTCTTGTAGTTATATCGATAAATACGATACCCGCTCGCACCGGTAATACGATTCCATTTCACCTGCGCATACCCGGATTTGGTCTGGCTCACATTTGCCTTGATCGGATCAAAATCTACCGTAAATTGGCGAGTCAAGATCAATCCGCCTTCCAATGCTGCCTTGACCGTTGACACACCGACCTTCTTGGCCGCAACCGTTCCCTTTTGGGAAACAGCCAGTCTGCTGTTGGTCACACTCCAGCGGATATTCAAGTCTGCGGTGATATCCTTTCCCATGACCGTTACGGTCATCTTGGTCTTATCCCCCGGAGCAAGCGTGTCTTTTTTCGGCTCGAACCGGATTCCCTTGGCGGAAGTAACCACATATACTTCGATGATCACCGCTGCAAAGGAACCGTCTACATTCTCTCGACTTCCGATCACCGCGGTATGTCCCGCCGCTTTGGCTGTGATCTTGCCGTTTTGATTGACCTCTGCGATCTCCTCGTTCACGCTGATCCACTCTAACTGCTTGTTGACGCTCACGCCGAGATCATTGGTGACGATCGGAGAAAATGCCATCTTTTTCTTCAGCAGCACCGTCTGGGTATTGCACTGCAGGGTATTAGTGAGTACACCTCCCTGCTTGTGGCTGACGACATACACATTCGCATTTTGATCTGTATCACTTAAAAACAATAAGCTCACATTCGGTACCGCGGTAAACAGCGTACCGCTTGCATACAGATCTTCATCTTTCCATCGCTGCAAGCCCAAGACATCACCGTTTTGATCCGCTTCATACAGCGAAACCTGCAGCTTGCCGTCTTCGTCTGCTCCGTTTACATACAATACACGGAATTTACCTTCCTTGACGGCATCTACATTTTTGTAAGCACCTGTTTGGGTCAAATATTCGATCACATAGTATTCACCGCCGTAATTGATGCTACCGCCCGGAAAATATACGATACAGCCGCCGTTTTGGCTGTTCTCCAACGAAATGACATCCGACAGCTTCAATTCCTCACTGCATATAACAGTTGGGGTGATCCAGCCTAACATGATCTTGGATAACGCGTTATGATCACCGAGATTATCGTCCATGATGTCATAACCGCCAATACCGTAAGAAGCTTCGCCGTTTTCATCCATCCGATAATAATCCCATAAACCGAGCGTATGACCGGTCTCATGAATCGCAGCCGCAAGATCGTTCTCCGCCAGTTTGACATAGCTTCCAAGCTGTTTTCCGTCTACACAGTAGTCATCACCGCCCAGATAGCCTGCGCAGCTCCACCAGTCACTGCCGTAACCGGTGTCCTCTCCGGCAAACAGCAGATAGACACAGTCGACGACACCGTCGCCGTCACCGTCGAATTTTGAAAAGTCCACACCCTGTGCATCGTAGTAACTGACGACCTCCTGATACAGAGCGCGATTGCCGGATGCACCGTTATATTTGCTGCGTTTCTTTGCTGCGGTATACCAACCGTATACGGTTCCTTTGATATTCAGATTCTCCATCGAAGAAGCATGGTAGAAGGCGCTGATGCTGCCTTCGCTTTTTGCGGAGAAGTATGCGCTTTGGACGGATTTTGCGGTCAAACTGTCATCGGTATTCTGATGATCCGGAAACTGCACCAGGAAGAATACCGTTTTAGCCGTGCCGGTCTGCGGCATCGAACTGTCTTTGTTGGTATATTTATAGAGATTGACTTCTCCGACTGCAGATTGTGCATCTACAGCGATCCCGCTAAACATCGACAAGACCATGACGATGCAAAGCAGCCAAGCAGTAATTCTTTTGCGCACAGACACTCCTCCTTCTTTCCAATTTGACAATCACCATTTTTCATGCTATACTTTTACTATTATAGTATTCGCACCTAAAGGGGGATTTTTTAGTGAACGAGACCTTAAAACTTTTAGAAAATCGTAAATCGGTACGTGTATTTACCGATGAACCGATCACGGCAGAAGAAAAACAGGCGATCCTTTCCGCGGCTATGCGTGCTCCGACCGCCGGCAATATGATGCTCTATACCATTCTGGACATCACCGATCAGCAGCTCAAAGAAACTTTAGCAGAAACCTGTGACCATCAGCCATTTATCGCAGAAGCTCCGCTGGTACTCATCTTCTGTGCCGACTATCGCCGTTGGATGAAGAAATTCGAAGCTTGCGGATGCGGTGACGGCAATCCGGAAAAACCGGAAGAAGGCAACTTACTGCTGGCCTGCAATGATGCGATCATTGCTGCACAGAGTGCAGTTGTGGCTGCAGAAAGCCTTGGTATCGGTTCGTGCTACATCGGTGACGTACTGGAAAATTGCGAGACGCACGTAAAACTCTTAAATCTGCCGGAAGCTGTTATTCCGATCACCATGATCGTATTCGGTAAACCGACCGAGCAGCAGAAAACCAGACCGCAGCTTGGCCGTTTTGCGCAGAACATGATCGTGTTCGAGAATACCTACCGTGATCTGACTGAAGAAGAACTCGCAGAATTCGGCAATGAGCGCAACATCGAAGCATTCTACAACCGCAAACACGTTTCCGATTTCATGCATGAGATGAACCGCTCTTCCAGAGCACTGATCCGGCATTGGCTCGGTAAATAATCCCAAAATAAGGCAGGACATTCGTCCTGCCTTTTCTTTTATTCCGACAACCGCTGTCTGCCGCTGTTGTCCAGATCATAATTTTCAGGATCGATCAATTCCCCCACCGTCACAAATTCATATCCCTGTGCCTGTAACCGTAGGATCACCGTCTCGACCGATTCGACAGTGGTATCGATGTCGTTATGAAACAGTAAAATACTCCCGTTTTGCAC
>JBGUUN010000323.1:0-3320 GCA_045133555.1 Oscillospiraceae bacterium | reverse complement strand
CCGGAGCTGCTCGGCAAAAAGATCGGTGTTATCGGTTTAGGTGCGATCGGTGTTTTGGTTGCTAACGCAGCACATTACCTGGGCATGACCGTTTACGGCTATGACCCGTACTTAAGCGTTGACAATGCATGGCAGCTTTCCAAGAGCGTTATCCACGCATCTTCTCTGAATGAGATCTACGAAAACTGCGATTACATCACCTTACATCTCCCGGCAACCAAAGATACCAAGGGTATGATCAACTCCGTATCTATGGCGCTGATGAAAAAAGGCGTTCGTATCTTAAACTTTGCTCGCGGTGAGCTGGTTAACTCCGCAGACTTGCTCGAGCATCTGGATAACGGTGCGGTATCCGCATATGTTACCGACTTCCCGACCGATGAGATGATCGATCATCCGGGCGTAACCGCATTCCCGCATCTGGGTGCATCCACTCCGGAATCGGAAGATAACTGTGCGAAGATGGCTGCTGCACAGCTCATCGATTACCTTGAAAACGGTAATATCAAAAACTCCGTTAACCTGCCGGCTGCTTCCATGCCGCGCAGCACCAAACACCGTGTTTGCATCATCCATAAAAATATCGTTGCAATGATCACCAAGATCTCTGCAGTTCTGGCAGAAGAGGGTGTTAACATCGAAAACCTCTTAAACCAGTCCAAGAAAGATTATGCATACACCATGCTGGATATCAGCGAGGCAATGTCCAAACACGCAATCGAACAGCTCTATCAGATCGATGGCGTTATCAGAATCCGTGTACTGGATAAATAATATGCTTTTAACGGGCGGTGTACCTGCTTCAGGTATGCCGTCTGTTTTCAGTAAAACACTTGACAATCGGTAGGAAATATGATATAATCAATACGATAAGAGTTTCAGAGCAATCTTCAGGGCAGGGTGCAAGTCCCTACCGGCGGTATAGCCCGCGAGCTAAGTTTTTAGTTGATTCGGTGAAAGTCCGAGGCCGACAGTACAGTCTGGATGGAAGAAGAATGCGTGTTTGCGTCCTACGCAAAAAACGGCAGTCTTGGAGGATCGTCTCAGAGACTGTCTTTATTTTTTGCAAGAGGAGATCAAAATCATGAACTTAAACAATCCGCAAAAAGAATGCGGCGTGAAAGCGGCCCGCCGCCCGCGCTATTTTACCACCCGTATGATCACTAAGATTGCGATCCTGGCCGCACTTTCCACCGTTGCGATGCTGCTTGAAGTACCGCTCGGCTTCGCACCGCCGTTTTATAAACTGGATCTCAGCGAACTGTTTGTTATGCTCGGCGGCTTTTCTTTAGGCCCTATGGCGGCTGCGCTGATCGAATTGATCAAGGTTCTGTTAAACCTCTTGATCAACGGCACCGAAACTGCCTGTGTCGGTGAATTTGCAAACTTTTTGATCGGCTGTGCATTGGTTGTGCCGGCATCGATGATTTTCAAAAAAATGCCGGACGGAAAAGGTGCCGTGATCGGCTGTGCAGTCGGTACTGTAGTGCTGACGGTCGTCGGAAGTGTGCTGAATGCATTTTTGCTGCTGCCGACCTACGCATACTTTTACGGTATGCCGATGGATGCGCTGATCGCGATGGGTACTGCTGTCAATGCCAAGATCGCCGATCTTTCCACGTTCGTGCTGTTTGCTGTTGCGCCGTTTAATCTGGTCAAAGGCTGTGTTGTCAGCGGCATCATCTGCCTGCTGTATCGCCGTCTTGTCCCGCTGCTGCAGAGATAATAAAAGAAACGGAACCTTACCAAAAAGGTTCCGTTTTTGATTTATTCAACAGTATAGGGTGTGGCTTTATCCTCGAAAAGCAGAATGGTGGCGGCATTCGGTAAGTTTTCAACCGTTGCTTCGGTGAATTCACCTGCAAATTCGCCGTCAGTAGTCCATGCAATCGGGGTTTCGCTGACGATTTTGAACCTTGCGGAACTGAAACAGTCGATGACTTCCGGATCAGGGGTGGAAGTGCGCAGACAGTTTAAGATCAGATTCAGCTCGGTGAGATTTTTCGGATAACGGATGAAGAAGCTCTCAAAGCGTCCGTCGTGCAGGTCAACCTGATCCGGAGAAAGTTTGCAGATGCCGCCGATGGAATTGGTGTTGGTGACGGCACCGAAAAGATAGTTATCTTCCTTGATGCCGTTTTCGGTTTCGATGCGAACGCGGTAGGATTTGATCTCGGTCAGGCTTTTCGCACCTTCGATGAGGTAAGCCAGATGGCCGAGTACATTTTTCAAATTCTGTGGGGTTGCGTAGGAAACCGAGGTCAGCATGCCAAAGGATGCAATATAGGTGAAATAACGCTTGCCGCAGAATCTGCCGATATCCTGTGCGGTAGGAATGCCGGTCACCGAAATTTCCGCAGCGGCGGTAAGGGATTTCGGAATGGCGAGAGCAGACGCGTAATCGTTGGTGGTACCGCAGGGAATATAGCCGATCGGTGTCGCATGCTTGCCCTCGATCATGCCGGAAATAACTTCGTTGAGCGTACCGTCACCGCCGCAGCATATGACCGACTCATAACGGTCTGCAGTCTCACGCACGATATTTTTGGCATCTAAGGCTTTCTGGGTGATATAGATGTTTGGGATCACTCCAAGAGCGGAAAGGGTGTTGACGATCTCAAAAGTGCCTGTTTTTGCGGTCATTTTGCCGGAGGTCGGGTTGATGATCAGTAAAACATCCCGACGGAATACGGATGGATCCATAAATATTCCTCCTTGTAATATTTTCTGTCAGATACAGTATAGCAGGAAATTGTATCCGAATTTTGAATTTTACCCGAATAATTTGGAAACGCTTGACCTTGCTGTGCTTGCTTGCTATAATAAGAAAAAAGGGGGATGTTTGAAATGAAAGAATATGCTGCACCCAAACTGCCGCACATGATGCACGGCGGTGATTATAATCCGGATCAATGGCTTGACTGTCCTGAAATTCTGGAACAGGATATCGCTTTAATGAAGCAGGCGGATATCAACTGTGTCAGTCTGGCGATTTTCGCATGGGCGAAGTTGGAACCGGAAGAAGGAAAATATGAGTTTGCGTGGCTGGATGCTATCATTGATCGATTGTATGAAAACGGAATATATACCATTCTTGCGACCCCAAGCGGTGCAAGACCGCATTGGCTTGCAAGCCGTTATCGTGAAACATCGCGTGTGGGCTATGACGGTGTGAGAGAGTTTCCGCGGGATCGACATAACCATTGCTACTGCTCGCCGGTCATGAAAGAAAAGACAAGAGCGATCGACGAAGCACTTGCTTCGCATTATAAAGACCATCCCGCTATTATTATGTGGCATCTTTCCAACGAATATAGCGG
>JBGUUN010000322.1:0-1946 GCA_045133555.1 Oscillospiraceae bacterium | reverse complement strand
CAGAACATCAAGATGACAAGATGGCTGATGGAGCGCTTTGACCGCCTCGGATTCACAGAGTGTTAAGAAAATCCCTCTTGTCAAAATCGGAAAAGTATGCTATACTGTTACCATAAAGCAAAGGCGATGACCGGAAAAGAGCCGTAACCGAACCTGACAGAGAGTGTATGCCACGGGCTGAAAGCATACGACAGGATATCGATACGGAGAATGCATCCGTGAGCCGAAAACGTGAAGTTTTGTAGCGTTTTCCGTTGACCGCGTTAAGGGATTCAAGCGGCTGTCATTACAGTCGGAAGAAAAGTGGAACCGCGAGTATTTTCGATGATCTTGCCTTTTCGTACGGAGCCCATCCGCGCGAAAAGGCTTTTTATTTTTGGAGGGAGTATATGGAAAAAGAGAAAAAAACCTCCTTTATCGCAAGCATTAAGGAGGATGTCCGCTCGATCCGTGAGCGTGACCCGGCAGCAAGAAGCAACTTTGAAGTATTTATGCTGTATTCCGGTCTGCATGCGGTGATCTATTACCGCATCGCACACCGTTTGTACCAGAAAAAGCATTATTTTCTGGCGCGTTGGCTCTCGCAGAAAGCAAGACATAAGACCGGTATCGAGATCCATCCGGGTGCGACCATCGGTAAGGGACTGTTTATTGACCACGGAAGCGGTGTCGTCATCGGTGAGACTGCCGAGATCGGTGATAACTGCACCATCTATCACGGTGTTACGTTAGGCGGTACCGGTAAGGATGTCGGTAAACGTCATCCGACTTTACTGGATAATGTTATGGTCGGTGCCGGTTCTAAAATTTTAGGTCCGGTCACCATCGGCAATAATGTCCGTGTGGCTGCAGGTTCGGTGGTACTGGCCAATCTGCCGGATAACTGTACCGCAGTCGGTATCCCGGCAAAGATCGTGCGCAAAAACGGTCAGAAGGTGGTCGAAGAATTGGATCAGATCCATGTTCGCGACCCGATCGCAGAGGAACTCGAATTGCTCGAACGCCATTATAAAGCGATCGAGGAGCGTCTGGACCGCTGCCGTAAGTTAAATATGAGAGATGAAAAATATAACCTGAAAGGATTATGATATAATGAAACTTTATAACTCTGTTACCCATACCAAGGATGAATTTGTGACCCATGAGCCGGGCAAGGTTACCATGTATACCTGCGGCCCGACCGTATATCACTTTGCACATATCGGCAACCTGCGCAGCTATATCATGGAGGATATCTTAGAGAAATACCTCGGCTATGCGGGTTATGACGTAAAACGTGCAATGAACATCACCGATGTCGGTCATCTGACCTCCGATGCGGATTCCGGCGAGGATAAGATGTTAAAAGGTGCAAAACGTGAGCATAAGACCGTTATGGAGATCGCGCAGTTTTATACCGATGCATTCTTTGCAGACTGCAATAAGTTAAACATCAAGATTCCGGAGATCGTTGTTCCGGCTACTTCCTATATCGATCACTTTATCGAGATGGTGGAAAAACTGCTTGCCGACGGCTATGCATATGAGGCAGGCGGCAACATCTACTTTGATACTTCCAAACTGCAGGAATACTATGTATTCAATAAGCAGAATGAGGAGGATCTTGCGGTCGGTGTACGTGACGGCGTTGAAGAGGACGGCAACAAACGCAATAAAACCGACTTCGTACTGTGGTTTACCAAATCCAAATTCGACGATCAGGAGTTAAAATGGGATTCTCCGTGGGGTGTCGGCTATCCGGGTTGGCATATCGAGTGCTCTGCGATCTCGGTACACGCGCTGGGCGAGTATCTTGACCTGCATTGCGGCGGTATCGACAACGCATTCCCGCATCACACCAACGAGATCGCACAGTCTGAGGCATATCTCGGTCATAAATGGTGCTCTCAGTGGTTCCATGTTCTGCACTTAAATACCAATGACGGTAAAATGAGTAAATCCAAAGG
>JBGUUN010000321.1:0-2874 GCA_045133555.1 Oscillospiraceae bacterium | reverse complement strand
GTCTTGCCGAACAGGAAGAACTTGTAGCGGTCATCCGTATACGCGATAAGCCCCGTGGACGGAGATACATGGATGTATTCGCCGCGTCCGAGAACCTTCAGTTTTTCGTCCTTGTTCTTCGTCTTCTTCAGCGGTACAAAAATCTGGTTCCAGACCTTGGTGCCAAGCTCGACCTGTTCATGATGTGCCTTGACGGTTTCCAGATCGCCGCCCACCAGATCAAGTGCCTTGAAGCACTTTTTCGCACAGACCTTGCGGCAAATGAAATTGCCGTCCGCTAATTTTTGTTCAGAGAGAAGATTGACTTCCGCTCCACAGATTGCACAGATATGCTTTGCCATAAGTAGTACCTCCTTACATATGATACGATAAATATCCGATCGTTTTTTCAGGTTTGATAAAGGATCACCAAACGACCGCTGACCTTGCGGTCAAGATTCTGATGAACAGAAAGATATTCGTCAAGCACAGTTCTGGTCGAGGTCGAAATAACCTTGGGTTTTCCGTTTTTCATGACCTCCTCCAGCGGCACAGAGAAAAATTCCTCAAAACTGCTGAAATGATAATGCTGCAGACCGATGGTATAAATTTTGCTGTCATCGACGGGCAAACCGCGGAAGGAGAAATCCAGGAACGAATGATTTGTTCGATCATAGACCACACGCATACCGGCGGAGAACTGATAGAATTCACAGTGAGAACCCTCCCAGACCTCATCGCGCAGCATAAAGCGGATCATCTGCTTGAACTGTGCACCGGTGACTTTGATCATATACAGCGAATCGTCATACGGGAAACATTCGCACAGATCGGAGTACAGAACGGTCGGTCCAAGCTCGGGATTGCGGACACTGCCCGATGCCAGCAGCATGACATCCAGATTCATTGTTTCACGCAGAATATCGGCAAACAGACCGCCAAGCTCCGTTTCACAATATCGGGACGGATGCGTAAGCCGCCGTTTGAGATGGGTAACCAGCCGGTTGTATTTTATGTCCGTCTGATCCTTGTAATATTTGATAATGGTTTCAATCGCACCATCTTCCTCACAGGTATCGGAATTGATCGGCACATTCGTCCAACTGAAATCCGCGATCCGGTTGATTTCTTCATCGATCGTAATGTCAAACCGTCCGACCTGATCGGTACCGGTTCCCGCATGAGCAAGCAGGATCCCGTTGACCGTCTCCGGCTTTTCGATAAAGGTATGCGAATGACCGCCGATGATGATATCTACACCCCACTCCGGATCGAGCTTGGATGCAAGCTCCTTATCCTCCTCATAACCGATATGAGTCAGAAGAACGGTAAGATCAATATCGACCGCACGATACGTATTGCAGATGCGTCCGATCTCTTCGACCGCCTCGGCAACATCGACAAACGAGCCAATCACACCTTCATTTCGTGTCTGCGCCATAACCTCTTCGGTCAGAATCCCGATGAAAAGCACCTTGATCCCGCCGACTTCCATGATATGGTACGGACGGAACAGTCGCGCCTGATTGGTTTTGATGTGCAGATTTGCGTTGATGATCGGGAACTTTGCGCATTTTTCCAAAAACAGCAGATGTGCAAGACCGTAGTCCGTTTCGTGATTGCCGACAGTCACTACATCCGGTGCAAGCATATTCACGATTTCGATGGTAGATAACCCCAGAAACTCGGAATCAATGACCGAGCCGCGGAACATATCTCCGGCGACACAGTAAATGACATTTTCCTCTTCGGAACGGACTTTGTCGATGTATCCAGAAAGTCTTGCAACGCCGCCGACCATGACACCGTTGTTTTCCTCAGGGAGAAAATCACCATGCAGGTCATTGGAGTGAATGATCGTCAGTTTTTTCATATTGTGATTCCTTTTCTTTCCATTTTATATCTTTGCGCAAATGAGAAAATACACGATTCCAACCACAGCCATAGTTTTCTCATGTGCCCCTCCGTTCTTTTCGTCTGATGGACGATGGATCAAAACTTCCCGCCACCGCCTCCATGGGTCGCACCGGAAGACGAGGTATGCGTGCTCGAACCGCCCTCGGAAGAATCGCTGGGTTTCGCGGTCTTGGTCACGCTGCGATACAAATAAAAATCACGGGAGGTCGTCACATTCATACTTCCACTCTTGACGTAGCTTTCTGCCGACTTCTGCGCAGAAACGGACTTGAGCTGCCCTTTCAGACCGTCCGCATAGATCTTACCGATGATAAAACCGACAGCAATCGCAATGACACCTGCCATGACAAAATGAAAGGGTTCCTTTGGAGGCTGAGGCAGATTATGGACATCAAAGGGATCGCCCGTCGCCGCCTGCGCCATAAAGGTTTTGCACTGATCGGCAAATGCATCGAATGCGCCCGCAAAATCACCTGCGGACATATACGGGGTGATCTGCTCGCCGATGTAATCGATACCGGCATCGGTAAATGCGGCGATCGCACTTCCGCGGGTGGAGATCCACCAGTCGCTTGTATCCATGACGACGATCAGTACAAGCCCGTCGCGGTTTTCACCGCAGCCGTAGCCGTTATCATCGTAGTAAGCATCGGCATACTCCATTGGAGAAGCACCATCGATCGTTTCAAACGCCGCGACAACGACTTCCATCTGATACTGAGCAGCAATCCCCTCGAGCTTTGTGACAAGCGCGGATTCCTCCGCATCCGTCATGACATCGGGTTCATCAAACAGCGGCAGAAATTCCGACGCGCAGACAGAGAGGGACATTACAAACAGAACACATACTGTCAAAAGGACAGAAAACAGTTTCTTCATGGTAATCCCTCCTTACAAAAGCCAGATCAGATACTGCACAGCGAAGACCGCCGCCGCACCGATCGCTGTGGTCAGCCACAGATACTTGTTGTACGCGCC
>JBGUUN010000320.1:0-4190 GCA_045133555.1 Oscillospiraceae bacterium | reverse complement strand
GATCGCTTTGATGAAAGGCAGAACCAGCCTGATCATTGCGCACCGTCTTTCCACCATCCGTGATGCGGATAAGATTATTGTTGTTGCAGACGGTAAGATCTGTGAGGCAGGCAATCATCAGGAGTTGCTTGCACAGAAGGGTCAGTACTACAATCTGTATCAGAATCAGTTTGCAGGAAGAAATACCTAAGAATGATAACTCCCGTTGCAATTGCATCGGGAGTTATTTGTTTTGGATTGACAACCGTGCGGTTTTGCGGTACAATAGGGATAAGACAATGAAATGCAAACCATTCAAATATATTAAAAAATGAGGATAATTTCAATGAGAGTATTTTTGGTTGATTTTGAGAATGTTAAGTCCGATGGCTTACGCTGTGTCGATTTACTCGACAGCGGAGATCAGGTCATCACCTTCTTCAGCAAGAATGCGGAAAGCATGAGCATGGACACCTATTTTAATCTGATCCACAGTAAAGCAAGCTTTTATGCAGTACGTTTGGACCGCACCGGAAGCAATGCGCTGGATTTCCAGTTGGTTTCCTATCTGGGCTACTTAATGGGAACTGCAGTCGATCAGGATGTGTTTGTTATCAGCAAGGATCACGGTTTCCATTCCGCAGTTTCCTTCTGCCGTAATTTCCTGATTCCACAGTCCAAATATCGCAAGACCGTTTCGCAGTATCCGTCTATCGCATCGCTTTATCCGAACCATGCGGAAGGTCGCGCTGCAGGTATCAATGACATCCCGCTGTTCTTACAGGAGAATGCACTCAAACCGCAGATCAAGGTAGACCCGCAGGCAGAGATCACTGTAACTGAGACGGTTGAGACCGAAGTTGAGAGTATGCCGATCCAACCGGAGGCAACTGCTCCGATCAAAGAGGAACCGTCTGCAGAGATCAAGGAAGCTACGCAGGTGCAGCCGAAACGCCGTGACCGCGGCAACAACCGTGACAGATATCAAAATCGCAATGAAAACCAGACCGAGCGCGCTGAGAAGCCGGTGACCCGTTCCGATTGGGATGAAATCTCCGCAGCGGCTGAGGTTGGTCTGCAGATCATTGATATGTTTGGCGGAAACACGGATAAATCGGCAGTCAAAGAGGAGAAACCTGTGGAAGAAAAACCGCAGGAAATCGAGTTGCCGAAAAACGAAGAACCGATGATCGAGATCAAAGATTTCCTTTCTCCGACACAGGTACCGGAAAAGATCGCAGAAGTACAGCAGGAACCGGAGCGTGCTGCTGAAGAAATGCCGATCGAGGAGCAGCCGTCTGTATTAAGCGGCAGCGAGATCGATAAGATGCTTGAGGAGTTCTTACAGGAAGCCGCCGCAGCGATTGAGGCAGAGCTCAAAGAGATGCCGCAGGAAGACCTTGCGCAGTTCATTGAGGTAGAGACCGAGCAGGAAGAAGCGGTTCAGGAAGCGGTTGAAGAACAGCAGACTCCAGTCGCTATTCCGGAGTCGAAAGAAGAAGCACCGGAAGTTGAGAAACCGGTAAAAGAGCGCAGCAATAAACAGAGAAGCCGTAAGGCGAAAGAGCCGAAAGTGGAAGTACCGACCGCAGAGCCGGTGACCGAAGCAATCGAGGAGCCGGCTGCTTCGGAACCTGTCGCTGATGTGAAGAAAGAACAGCCGAAGAAGCAGAAAAAGGATCGTGCTCCAAAGCAGAAAGCTGCGGAAGAAAAGAAAGAGCAGGCTGCAATCGATCCGAGAGAGATCGTTAAAAAATCCCTGACCGCGACCATTGAGATCAAGGATGATGAAACAGTTGAAGATATGGAAAAACTCATCGACTGTATTCTGGAAGCCACCGGAAAACAGGATCTGTACCGCATGATCATCAAATTGTTCGGACAGAAAACCGGACTGGAATACTACAAGGTGGTCAAACGCGAGTATACGAATATCTGTAATCAGATCGGTAAAAAATAAAATGAGAAAGAGGATGCTGCGTGCTGCGGCATCCTCTTTTTGCGTTGTAAAAAACTTCCGATACAGATGGGCTGTATCGGGAGAAAATTTGTGAATATCAGTTGACTTTCGTCGATGCAATTGGTATAATGAATAAGGTATGAACGAAAGCTTATTTGGTGCCGAAAATTCTGTCACCGGCGTCGCCGAGACCCGGGCAAATATAAGCATCTTCGTTTAAGCAGCGGTCTAAGTTACCGCAGTAGATCTGGATGTCCGGATGTGCTTCCGCTAAACGGGACAGACCTTCCGGTGCAGCGATGATGCAGACAAATTTGATGGATTTACCGCCGCGCTGTTTGATAAAGTCAATTGCTTCGATCGCAGAACCGCCGGTTGCGAGCATCGGATCAACAACGACGATCTCACGTTCGCCGATGGAGTCCGGAAGTTTGCAGAAGTATGCATGCGGCTGTTTGGTTTCTTCGTCACGGTACATACCGATGTGACCTACTTTTGCGGACGGTACTAAGGACAGGATGCCGTTGACCATGCCGAGGCCTGCACGTAAGATCGGAACGATAGCCAGCTTTTTACCTGCGAGCATCGGGGTCATACAGGTTTCGATCGGGGTTTTTACCTCGACATCCTCAACCTCCAGATCACGCAGTGCTTCAAAGCCCATCAGCATAGCGATTTCATCAACCAATTTACGGAATTCGTTGGTTCCGGTGGTCTCTTTACGAAGGATGGAAATTTTATGCTTGAGCAGCGGATGGTCCATTACGGTAATGTTTTCTTTCATAGTATTCTCCAATCTGCCTGAGAAGGCATTGTTTTCTAATCTTTATTATAAAGCAAATTGGAGAATATGTCAATCTTTTTTGCCGATAGCCGCGAAAGCGGTCGGAAATAAAAAACAGGAGGCTATTTTTATGGCTGAAAAAATTGCAATCGGCAACGAGCCGATTACCGACGCTCGTAAGCTTGGAATCCCGAAAATGGTTCTGCTCGGCTTACAGCATATGTTTGCGATGTTCGGTGCAACCGTTCTGGTTCCGCTGATCACCGGTCTGGATGTATCCACCACCCTGCTGATGGCTGGTCTGGGTACTCTGCTGTTCCACTTCATCACCAAAGGTAAAGTTCCGGCGTTCTTAGGCTCTTCCTTTGCATTCTTAGGCGGTTATGCTATCGTTGCACCGCTGATCGACGGTCAGCCGAACACCGAGATGCTTCCGTATGCTTGCGGCGGCGTTGTTGTTTCCGGTGCGGTATATTTAGTATTGGCTGCACTGATCAAAGCATTCGGTATCCATCGCGTTATGCGTTTCTTCCCGCCGGTCGTTACCGGTCCGATGATCATTGCAATCGGTCTTTCTCTGGCTCCGGATGCGATCAATAACTGCTCCACCAACTGGGTCGTTGCAGCTGCTGCTATCGTTTTGATCATTGTCTGCAACATCTTTGGTAAAGGTATGGTTAAGATCGTACCGATCATGATCGGTATCATCGGTTCCTACATCGTTGCTCTGTGCATGGGTGAAGTTGATTTTGCTCCGATCTTAAATGCTAAAATCTTTGAAGTTCCGGTTCACACCGGTGCATTCGCAAAATTTGACATCAGCGCTATCATCACCATCGTTCCGATCGCTCTGGCAACCGTTATGGAGCACATCGGCGACATTTCCGCGATCTCTGCTACCACCGGCAGTAACTACATTGCAAATCCGGGTCTGCATCGCACCCTGATCGGTGACGGTCTGGCAACCTCCCTGTCTGCTATGTTCGGCGGTCCGGCAAACACCACTTACGGTGAAAACACCGGTGTTCTGGTTCTGACCAAGGTTTACGATCCGCGTGTCGTTCGCTTAGCTGCTGTTTTTGCAATCGTACTGTCCCTGTTCCCGGGCGTTTCCGCTGCGATCAACACCATTCCGACTGCTACCATCGGTGGTGTTTCCATCCTACTGTACGGTATGATCTCCGCAATCGGTGTCCGCAACATGGTTGAAAACCACGTTGACCTGACCAAAGCACGCAACACCATTATCGCTGCTGCTATCCTGGTTGCTGCAATCGGCTTTAAGTATTCCACCAGCGGCGGTATCAGCTTCGCAGTTGCAGGTGCTACCATCAGCCTGTCCGGTTTAGCAATCGCTGCAATCGTCGGTATCCTCTTAAATGCTGTTCTGCCGGGTAATGACTATGTATTCCAGGGCGAGGATGCTAAGAAAGCTGCTAAAAAAGCTGCTAACAAAGCTGAAATCGG
>JBGUUN010000319.1:0-1573 GCA_045133555.1 Oscillospiraceae bacterium | reverse complement strand
AGCATAAACTTATCGAACTGTTTCTGCTGGGAGAGCCAGGAAAGGCTGCTTTCCAGCATAACGCCGAAGCGGGTATCGGTATTATAGCTGAAGGTCTTGCGGATGGCAAGCTCCAAGAATCTCGTCGCGCGCTCCATTGCGATCGGCAGACTGTCGCCTTTTAAGATCGAGCCGACCACCACCGAGGTAAAGATATCGCCCGTGCCCGGATAGGATACCGGCAGATAGTTGCATTTGACCCGCCAGAAATGGGAATTCTCCGCATCATAGCCGATGTTATTGATGGTCATATCCGCCATCTCGACGCCGGTGATGATGATCTTTTTCGGGCCAAGTTCGGACAAGCGTAACAGCAGGGTTCTTGCCTCCTGCACGGTCAGCGGCTTTTGCTCATACTCCTTGCCCAACAGCAGATATACCTCGGTCAGATTCGGTGTGATCATATCCGATGCCTTGACCAAGGTTTTCATATCGCGGCACATTTCCGGGGTATAGGTGCGGTAGACCTTACCGTGGTCGCCCATGACCGGATCCACCACCGCAAGTGCCTTCGGGAAGCTCTCAATAAAATCGATGCAGTAATCGATCTGCTGTTTGGATGCCAGAAAGCCGGTATAGATACAGTCGAAATCGATCCCGATATCCAGATACTGTTTTAAGGTCGGGGTCAGATAATCGCTTAAATCCTTCATCGCAATATCGGTAAAGCCGCCGGTATGGGTGGAAAGCACCGCGGTCGGGATGGATACGCACTGTACCTCCATCACCGATAAAACCGGTGCGATGACCGAAAGCGAACAGCGACCGAAGCCCGAAAGGTCATGGATCGCCGCAACACGCTTGACGGTATTATTCATAAAAATCACTCCTTTGATGTGTATTATAAAAAATCGGTGAGATACTATCCTTCGTACCAACTGTAAGGAGGAGATAGCAATGACGGAATGTAAAGCCTGTATGCTCACCGGGATCTTCGCAGCGTTGGCCGCAGCGGCAGTCACCGCCGTTTTATTAAGCGGCTCGAATGCCAAATGCAGACACCTGCGCCATAGCGTCAATCGCACCGTTAAACAGCTGAACCGTGCCATGGACGATATGATGTAAACGAAAAGGACTCCCCATCCCATGATAAGATGGGGAGTTTTTTCTTGAGTTTGTGGAAGGGTCATTTTTCACAGAAAAATGACCGTTTTTAGTTTTGTGCGATATTGTAGGGACCGGCGTCCTCGACGGTCCACCCCACGCAGCTTTTAGCTACATTCACTCCACTCTTTTGAGGCGGTTGTATCGTGGCGGGAGGTGATCCACTGCGTGGGATCAATATCCTTCCCTACATTTTTTGTACGCCGCCGATACCGTTTAGCATAAACAGCCATCCGCAAGCAGAGTCCATGGCTCCCCCTCTGGGCGGGAGTTGACATTCGCGTTGCGAAGTCGGAGAGGGCTTATAAGCGATCGCCCCTACATTCAATCTACTCGTTTGAGGTGGTTGCAGCGTGGCTACATCATCATATAATGCGGTTTCACCGCGGCGGTACGATGCAAGCATCGTACCCTACATTTGATCCACTCT
>JBGUUN010000318.1:0-14606 GCA_045133555.1 Oscillospiraceae bacterium | reverse complement strand
GGTACGCAGAGCACGCATGATACCGCCGATACCTAAGGTATCACCGATGGTCTGACGCAGACCGTATTTTTTCGGAACTTCAAAGTCAATGATGGTACACGGATCATAGAAGCCTACCTGGATCGCATTGACGACAAAAGTAGCACCGCGGAGTGCTTCTTTACGGTTTTCTACGCCCAAGTAACATTCGATCTTACCGTGGTTGCCTTTTGCTTTACGCATGGCTTCCAAAATGGTGCGGCTTTCTTCCAGACGTTCGCCGTCGATGTCATACAGTGCAAATACACTGTCACGGAGCGCCTCGGTACACATACAGTCACCGATGACGTTACGCGCGAATACGCAGCTGCCTGCGCCCATAAATGTGATTTTCATATTGGTTTCCTCCCGAGGATTTTTCGGACATAATATGTCAATTTCATTGTAAGACAGAAAAGGAGGAAAAAGAATTGATTTTTGTTGTTAAAACTTGTCTTAATGTGTTGTTTTTCGGAAAATGATTGCTTTTTGGGATAAAAACTTGTTATAATGTTTTGGAAGGGAGTGAAAGCAAATGGAACAGCGTACGGCAGACGGTATCCGCCGAATCATCATCGACCGACATTATCACGGATTCAATCCGCTACAGTTTGGCGATCAAAAGTGCAGTTCGGATCATAGCTTTGGACCTGCGGTGCGTATGCATTGGCTTTTGCATTATGTCGTCAAGGGGCAGGGCATCTTCATTAGAAACGGAGAGAAGCATCATGTAAAAGCGGGGGATATGTTTGTGATCCCGCCTTATGTGGAGCATTATTATGCTGCGGATGCCGAGCATCCGTGGGAGTACATCTGGATCGGTTTTACCGCAGAAGAGACCTTACCGCCGGCACTCGGTCAGCCCATCATCCACGATGCACGTATTGGACCGCTTTTTGAGGATATGATGCGCTGTTACCGTATGGAAAACGGACAGAGTGCATTTTTGAGCAGCCGTTTATGGGAACTGATGAGCATTCTTTTGGAGCAGGAAGAAGTGCACGTGGATTATATCCAAAAAGCACTCAGCTGTATGTATACCGAGTATATGACCGGTATTACGGTAAGTGAGGTTGCAGAACGATTAAACCTTGACCGCAGCTATTTCTCGATGCTGTTTAAGAAAAAACAGGGGATTTCCCCGCAGCAGTATCTACTGCAGCTGCGTTTGACACGCGCCGCAGAGCTTATGACCGTCTACGGAGAGCGCCCTTCGGTTGCGGGTATGTCGGTAGGTTATCCGGACTTATATCACTTCTCAAAGATTTTCAAGGCGCATTACGGCTTATCTCCTCGAGAGTATCAAAAGCAATATCGCGTGGATAAAGAATAAAAGAATTTTGTTAAGACGAAGATAGGGGGACGATATATGCTCACTTACTACGAAATTATGCAAAACGAAGCAATCAAAACTTATATTATCAGAGCGGACGAATCGCTGGATGCATTGGGATATACCGAACACAGTTTTGCGCATGTGACACATGTGGCAGAAACAGCAGGATATATCTTAAAAGCCTTAGGACACGATGACAGGACGGTTGAGCTTGCGAAAATTGCTGGATATTTACATGATATCGGTAATCTGGTCAATAGACAAGAGCATGCACAGTCCGGTGCGGTAATGGCATGGAGCATATTAAATGATATGAAATGCGATGCTGCCGAAATGGCTACGATCGTTACTGCGATAGGCAATCACGATGAAGGTACCGGTGTCCCGGTAAACACGGTAGCTGCTGCTATGATTCTTGCTGATAAGGCAGATGTACGAAGATCCCGTGTTCGTAACAACGATATTTCTAAATTCGACATCCACGACCGCGTGAATTATTCCGTCAAAAAATCGTCTTTAAGAATCAACGAAGATAAAACCATTGTCGAACTTGAGCTTGATGTTGATACAAAATTTGGTTCTGTAATGGATTATTTCGAAATATTCATGACAAGAATGATCCTCTGCCGCAAAGCAGCTGAAAAACTGGGATTGCAATTTAAGCTGATCATCAATGAACAGCAATTGATTTAACTTGCCTACAACAAAAAAGACATTTCCGTCAAGCTGTGGTTCGGAAATGCCTTTTTTATTTCATGCCGATGAAAATAAAAAACCTCAGAAGCATAAAGCATCTGAGGTTTTGAATTCGTTTTCGTAGATTGTCCAATCGATTAACGTTTGGAGAACTGCGGAGCACGACGAGCTGCTTTGAGACCGTATTTTTTACGCTCTTTCATACGCGGATCACGGGTTAAGAAGCCAGCTTTTTTCAGTACCGGACGAACGGACTCGTCATACTGTAATAAAGCACGGGATAAACCGTGACGGATTGCGCCTGCCTGACCGGAAACGCCGCCGCCTGCAACGTTGCACTCGATATCGAATTTCTCTAAGGTATCGGTTAATGCTAACGGCTGTTTAGCGATGGTTTTTAAGGTTTCAAGGCCGAAGTACTCGCTGATGTCTCTGCCATTGATCTTGAAGCTGCCGGTACCTGCATAAACTCTAACTCTTGCTACAGAGCTTTTTCTGCGGCCGGTGCCATAGAAGTACGGTTTGGTCTGGTAATTCATAATTCATTTGCTCCTTTCAGCTTAAAACTCATAAACTTCCGGTTTCTGAGCTGCGTTGTTGTGCTCAGCACCAGCGTATACTTTTAAGCGGGTCAGAGCTTTTCTGCCGATTACAGTATCCGGAATCATACCTTTAACTGCGATGGTCATAGCCTTCTCCGGGTTGGTTTCCATTAATTTGCCGTAGCTGATTTCTTTTAAGCCGCCGATCCAGCCGGTGTGCCAACGGTGCATTTTAGCGTTTGCTTTGTTACCGGTTAATACTGCTTTGGAAGCGTTAACGATGATAACGAAGTCACCGCAGTCAACGTGCGGAGTGAAGGTGGTTTTGTGTTTGCCGCGCAGTAATTTTGCAGCTTCTGCAGCTACACGACCTAAGGATTTATCGGTAGCATCCAGAACGAGCCATTTGCGCTCTACATTCTGCGGGTTTGCCATAAAAGTAGACATTGTGTTCATCCTCCTATATTCTTTGATGCAACGTTTATTATTATAACTTCTTTATATTCGTTTGTCAAGCACTTTTTCGGATAAAATTTAATTTATATCTCATTTACTCTTGTTTTCTCTTTGTTTTGCTTGATTTCTCTCCAATTCTCTTGTTTCATTTCAGAAAACGCCTATTTTTTAAAGTTTTCCCTAATGTAAGAATCTTTTTTCACGACGGCGAAAAAAGAGTGCATATTGCACAAGACTGAAAAAAGGACTTGCGTTGCCTATCTGGATGCTATATAATGATAGAAGATACTTTTTATCGGAGGAAATGCTATGGCAGACGCAATGCAGCGTATTTTGGGATATATGAGAAAAGCGATCCAGGAGTTCAACCTGATCGAAAACGGCGATAAAATAGCAGTGGGCGTATCCGGCGGCAAAGACTCTTTGGTCTTACTTACCGGTTTATACCGTCTCAAACGTTTTATCGGCATTGATTATGAGATCGTTGCCGTAACATTGGACCCGCGTTTTGGCGGTGTGGATACCGATTATACACCGGTAAGAAAAATGTGTGAAGAATTCGGCATCGAATATATCGTCAAACCGACCGATATCGGCGAAGTGGTATTCGATGTGTTCAAAGCGGAGAATCCGTGCAGCTTATGCGCAAGAATGCGCCGCGGTGCATTGCATGAAGTTGCCAAAGAGCTCGGCTGCAATAAACTGGCACTCGGTCATAACTATGACGATGTTGTCGAGACCTTCATTATGAATCTGTTCCAGGAGGGCCGTATCGGCTGCTTTGCACCGATCGCTTATTTGAGCAGACGTGATCTGTTTGTGATCCGTCCGCTGGTATTTGCACCGGAGAAAGACGTGCGTGCTGCTGCGAATGCAAAAGAGATGCCGGTCGTCAAGAGCAAATGTCCGGTAGACGGAAAAACCAACCGCCAGAAAACCAAAGAGTGGCTGCGTGATATGGACAAGAAGGACAGCGGTTTTACCTACCGCATGTTCGGTGCATTGCGCAGAAGCGGTGTAGATGGCTGGGGCTATCCGGAGATGCAGAAAAAGATGTTTGAATCGGGTGAAGGAACGCCGGAGGAAAACCGTCTGAAGTATCTTTCGACAGCCGGAAAATACCGTGTTCAAAAGCAGGATGAAGATTGATCCTGTTTTCAACAAACGAAAAAGAATATGTGTAAAGTTCGCTGCGGTTTTTAAGCCGCAGCGATTTTTATTTTACCGCCTGCGTTATTGTGACATAATTCTGTCTGCCGGATACATATAATGGTATTTACCGATTTTTAGTTTGGAGGTACCAAAGGATGTTTACTGTGATCAGACGTATGATGCTGCAGATGAAGATTTCTGCGGAAAACAGAGCCGCACCGCTGAACAAGGGTGGGATTCTGCGGTTTGTGTTCGGCGCTTGCTGCAGCTTTTTGTTTACAAGACTGCGGCTGCTGGGAAATTTTGACGGTTTGGGATTCGCGTTTGCTGCAGCATTGCCGCTGCCGTTTTCGGTCTCGGGATTGATCGGCTGCTTTTTCGGCGAACTGTTTGACGGCTTGGATCAGGGGACGTTTTTTTACCTGATCCTGCTTGGGATATGGTTCTTGGCAAGACGTGCGGTGATATTATGCCGCTTGCCGAAGCATTTTGTCGGTTTGTTCTGGCAAAGTGTGCTCTTAGGCAGTATCCTGCTGCTGCGTGCGGTATTTACATATTTTATGATGGATCTGCCTTTGATGGAATTCTTACTGCTTTGTCTGCAGGGGATCGTCCAACTGTCGTTTTTTTCACTCACTGTGGTATTTTCGGGTGCATTTTTTACGCTGCAGACCAAGGCGAAGAAGATACCGGAGGAGTTTAACGGCACCGAAGCATTGAGTGCGGTTGTAATCGGTGTACTGCTGATCGCAGCTTTGGGGCGGTATCGGTTTGGCGGATTCAGTTTGGCAGGTATCGCTGCGGTGACGGTTTCTGCTGTTTTTGCTTACCGTTACGGTTGGCTTGGAGGAGCCGCATCCGGTATTTTATGCGGGATCGGATTGGTTTTGTACGATGCGCAGATGATCGAATTTGCGGCGATGCAGACGGTATGTGTATTCTTTGCCGGTTGGATCGCAAGACGTTCCAAGCTGTTGACGGCTGTGGGGATCATGGTGATCCATTTTGTGCTGGTTTTACTGTACGGCAAGCCGGTGCAGATGATGCCGCTGACATTTGCAACTTTGATCGGTGCGGCAGCCTTTTTAACTCTGCCGCAGGCGATTTCGGATGCGGTCGTACTGCCGCGTGCGGTATTCGGACATGACCCGCCGGATGACGGCAGCGGATATCCGGGTTCGGCAGAGGAGCAGTTTAAGTGCAAAACCGACTTTGCGGCGGATGCAATGGAGATGCTCAACGAAAGCGTCGGTGAATTGGCGCAGGTGCTTCGCTGTGATGTCAGACCCGATCCGGAAATGATATATCAGTCGGTGGAAAACACGCTGTGCAGTCGATGCAAACGGCGTTTTGCCTGTTATGGAGAGTTCTATGACCGTGTCAGGGAGGATTTTAACACCGTTGGTACGGCATTGCGGCATAATACCCTTCCGACACCGGAGGAGTTTCCGCAATTTTTACGGGAGAACTGTATCCGTTCGGAAGATCTGATCCGCGTATTTACCGAGAGCTATGAAAGATTACGATTTGCATCGGAACAGCAGCGGCAGGTCAGCCGTCTGCGAGAACTGTTATCCGAACAGTATATCACCATATCCGAGATGTTAAAAGGGCTGCATGATGGAATTCGTCTGACGGCGGATCGTACATCGCAGGAGATATTGGAAGAACGGCTGAGCAAAGAGGGCTATGCCCCGGGTCGACTGTTTTGCGGACGGGATAAAGACGGTCGCTTATTCATCGATCTGTACTACGACATCAATCAGCCGCCGTCAGGCGAACTTGTCGAGCTGGCAGAGAAATACTTAAAAAAGCGTTTTGCCCCGGCAGTGATTGCGGATGCCAAAAGCATGGTACGCATCTCGCTGTATGAATCGCCGCCTTATGGGGTCGGTCTGGCAACCAAACAGCAGGCTTCGCAAAAAAATGCGGTATGCGGTGACACGGTGACACAATTCTATGACGGGCGGGGCGGATTTTATCTGCTGCTGTCGGACGGGATGGGGCAGGGCAGAAAAGCCGCACTCGACAGTCGGACCGTCTGTACCATCCTTTCCAAGCTGATCGTATCGGGATTTACCTGGCAGACTTCTATGCGTCTGCTGAATACGATCCTGTCGGTCAAATCGGCAAGCGAAAGTCTTGCCACGGTGGATATCATCTATCTGGATCTCTACAGCGGGGAAGCGGAATTTATCAAGGCAGGGGCAGCATCTTCCTTTTGGGTCAGCGATAAGAACGTGACAAGAATCCGTTCCTTTACCCTGCCGCTCGGAATTGTCAGCGGGATCCGATTTGACAGTAAGAAGATCACCGCAATGCCCGGAGATACGCTGCTGCTTTTGTCGGATGGGATTGAGGAGGAAGAAAACAGACTTGCAAAAGTAATGTTCGATTTAAGAGACAAACCGCTTGACATATTGGTCGATCGTATCTGTGCTCTTGAGGGTGCACAGACAAAAGCGGATGATAAAACCGCTGCTGCAATTCGGCTGATACGGTACGATCTGCAAAACGGTGACGGAAGTTAGTTTTCTTCACGGGTTATTTACAAACTTTCCCTTTTCTTTTGCTATAATAGTACATAAGAAAAACATCAGGGGGAAGCGCAGATGAAGATCACGGAATTAACAGCGATGCAGTTACAATCGGAATATCTGCCGGCGGTTCGTTCTGCGCTTGCAATCGGCACGGACGAAAAACAGTCGTTTTCGGTGCTGCTTTGCGCAAGAGACCAAGAACAGGCAAAGCAGTATGCGGACGCATTGGCAGATGACTTAAGACAGGCATATCTGCCGCAGGTGTTGGAACAAAGCAACGATGCCGGAATGGAACAGGAACTTTTGGTCGATACTGTTTTATTTGGGGAATTAACCGATGAGCTGTCGGTCGAAACGCAGTTAAAACTGCTTAGAGCAGACTTTATGCTTTGGTATGATGACGGAGGATACGCGCTTGAGGACGTCATACCGGTTGCGGCTGCGGCAGGAGATCTGTTCTGGCTTGTTACTAAGCATCCAGAGGAAGATAAAGAGCTGTATGAAGTGGCAAACGGCTTTTGTCATCCGTTATTAAAAAAGAAGGGCTGCTGTAAAAAAGACAGTCTTGCAAGATCGCTGCACGGTTTGATCTGTGTCAATGGCGGAGAGATCCGCAAGGCATTCCGCAGACAGGCGGTCAAGCTGTGTTGTGAGCAGAGCAAGAAGGAGATCCGAACCGAGATCGAGCAATGGCAGGAAAAGCGCAATACACGGTCGCTGCAGCAGTTGGCCTATTACTATAAATTTTTACGTCATTGGAATGCGCTTGATAACGACCTTAGCGAAAGCGGTACATATTATCGGGACTTAAAGCGACAGATCGAGCAGACCGATTCTCCCGAAGAATTCGGCAAGAAAATGACAGGGGTTGCATTGGAGTACAGCAAAGCTTATTTCGATAAGTGGCAGCAGTTTTTTTTACATTCCATCGGTTGGTCGAAGGTTTGCCAGAATCTGAAAGATTCTTTCTACCGTGTTGTTTTGAATCACAGTATCCCGGACACGGTGAGAATGGGGTACCGCAAGCAGAATTTTTGGGAGCGTCTGATCAAGAAAGAGAAACAGCCGCTATACAATCACTACAAAGAGCAAGCACTGCTGGTCCTGCGCCGCGATTGGCTTCCGGCATTAAAAGGACAGGCAAAGCGCTGCCTTGCGGAATATGAAGCAGAATATCGGACGTTGATCAAAACCTATGACGCAGAGTGGGAAATACTCTCGGAGTGCTATCTGGAGTTGGTCAATGTTCAAAAGCAATTGCCGCAGGAGCAGTTGTGACAAGGGGGAATGAGCATGGAGCGGATACGGCAGGCAACGGCTTCGGTGGCGGTCGCATTGGATACGATCGGATACCGTTATCGATATTATGATGAGCTAAACAGCTTTATTTTAGAATTCGGATTAAAGAAAAGCAGACTCACCGAAGTGCAGGTAGTGGTCAATGTGCGTGAGGACAGTGTCGGATTCCATTCCGTCTGTATGATCAAGGTACCGCGTGAGCAGCGTGAGCGCGTTGCTGTCTATCTGACCTGCTGTAACTTTGATCTGGTATACGGCAATTTTGAAATGAATATGAGCGACGGTGAAGTACGGTTTAAGAATGTGCTGTCCTACCATGAATGTATGCCTTCCCGCAGAGCGGTGGAGGAGATGCTCAATCTTACGGTAGCGATGTTCGATCGGTACGGTGACGGACTGCTTTCGGTCATCTATGCAAACAAAGATCCGAAGCAGGCAGCGTTGGAGGCGGAAAGACATGAGTGAATCCCGTTATTCCAAACAGGCAGCCGCACAGATCATGACCGTTTTGAATGAGCTGGGATACCGATATTCCTTTCAGGATGAAGCAGGCATTTTTCGCATTGATTTCAGACTGCAGGAGATCAGAGATGTCATTTTATTTATCGGTGTGGAGCAGCAGATGTATACGGTCACGGTGGTCAGTCCGCTGCGTGTACCGAAAGAGAAAATACCGCAGGCTGCCGAGTATCTTTGCCGCATCAATCAAAAGCTGCGTTTTGGCAGCTTTATCATGGATTACGATACCGGCGAGGTCCGCAGTCACTGCGAAGTAATGTTCCGTGGGCTGCTGCCATGGACCGATGTGGTAGAGCAGAGCATCAAGCTGCCGGTGGAGTTATTTCATTTTTATGGCGGCGGACTGCTTTCGGTCAGCTACGGAGATGCTTCTCCAAAAGAAACTGCGGAAAGGCTGTTAGCAAAGCCGGTATAATCTGACATTGGCACAAAACTACGGTATCATGAATTTTATCACAGGACATAAAAAGCGCCCAACCGACCGGTTGGGCGCTTTGGCTTATGCGTTTGTTTTGTTTTTCGGGAAAATGAGCTGCTCTAAGAAGTTAAAGACCGCCTGATATGCAAGTACGACCGGTCTGGAAGAAAGCAGCAGTACCAATACCGCAGAGATAAGAATGGAGAACAGGTTGTATCCCCAGCCGCTGCCGCCAAACAGCTCCAGATCCTTGATGTACGGAAGCAGGAACAGGTGGATCGCATAGATCGGCAGTGTGTTCTGACCGATATAGGAGAAGTAGCAGCGTTTGCGTGGGAAGATTGCGATCAACGAGAAGATCATGATCAGTGCAGTGAGGTATAAAAACGCACGGACGATCATACCGTCGCTCATCGAGAGTTTGCAGGTGTGATAGCTGTCGCGCATAAAGTACATCTGATGCTTGAAGCATAAGAATTCTACCCACTTGTGTTTGTAGTTGAAATGGGTAAAGACGACAAAACCGAGCGATATGAGCAAGCCTAAGGAAGGAATCCATTTCGGCAGACGGCGCAGTTTTTCGATATGCTCCTTTTTGAGGAAGTAGCCGAGCAGGAAAAACGGCAGGAATGCAAAGATACGTCCCATCGCCATATCGGAATCGAGCTTGTCAAACAGACCTGCAAGCAGACCGATACCAAAGGAAATCGGGAGAATGTAACGAATGCGGACAAGGTCCTTTAAGAAGATCTTCCAGACAAACATCGCAAGTAAGAACCACAGCCCCCAGCGCGGGTAGAAGACATCCAATTTGTACCAGGCTTTTCCGCCTTGCAGAATGTAGATGCCCCAGCTCATGAGATTTAATACCAGATACGGCAGTAAAAACTTAGCAACGGCGGTGTCACGGCTTTTTTCAACATTCTTTGAAAAATAGCCGGAAAGCAGTACAAAGACCGGCATATGGGTTAAGAATGCCGTTTTATAGATCAGCTGTGCGGCATCGTTTTGTCCGGATACCGGGGAAAACATATGGCCGAGTACGACCAGAAAAATCATCAGACAACGGATATTGTCAAACAGAGCATCACGGTTTTCTGTCAGCGGTGAAGATTTGGTGCTCATAAAATCCTCCTTATGTAGGCTTCGGAAGTCCCGAAGCAACGTTTTCTACGGTATCGCGGTAAAGGTATAGCCCTTTTGTCGCATTCCGTCGATAAAATCGCCCAATACGGCGGTATTGGTTTGAGAAACTGCGTGCAGCAGATAGATCGCATCATTGTGTGCGGCAGACAGCATTTTATTCAAAGCGGCATCACGCTCCGGCTGTGCATCGGTCAGCCAGTCTTTGTAGGCAAAACTCCAGAGTACGGTAGTGTAACCAAGATCTTTGGTAATCGCCAGAGTACGTGTGGAAAACTCTCCCTTCGGCGGGCGCAAAAGCGTCATTTCGTATCCAAACTGCTCTTTGACATGATCATGCAGTGTTAAGATCTCGTCTTTGAGCTGCTCGACCGAGACCGATGGCATGGACGGATGGGTGGTGGTGTGGTTGCCCACCGTGTGCCCTTCATCGATCATGCGCCGTACCAAGTCCGGACGGTCTTTGACATAATCCATCGTCACGAAAAAGACAGCAGGGCAGTTTTTTTGCTTGAGGATGTCAAGAATCTGTTCGGTACAGCCGTTTTCGTAACCTTCATCGAAGGTCAGACATACGGTGGGTGCATCACGGTCCTCTCCGCCGAACAGTACCTCGTAGGCGTGATATTTTTCGGAAAACTGTGCACAGGATACCGGACAATTCGCATCATCTACAATGGTTCCTTGCCCCCAGCCGACGGTTTGATTATCCAAGGCTGCATAATCTACAGACTGACGGTCTGCGACAACAACAGGTTCGGAAGAGGATGGTTCGGCAGGAGGTGCGTTCTTTTTTGCGCACCCGGTAAAAAGGAGCGTGCCTGCAAGCAGACAGGCAATCGAGGAATACAGTTTCATAGCAATAGCCTCCCATGATTCGGATAAGGCTATTCTTTGCGGTTATGCGGCTGATATACCGCTTACTTTGTGATTTTGACCTTTTGTGAAATGCTGATACCGTTTACAGTAGCGGTGAGTGTGACCGTACCGCTTTTTTTGGCAGTCAGCTTTCCGTTTTTGCTGACGACGGCAATCGTACTGTCAGATACTTTCCATTGTACCGTACCGGCAACGCCGTATTTGCTGACAGCAAAGCTATAACTTTTGCCGACCTTCAAAGAGCTGACTGCGGATTTGAATTTCAAAAACGGATTATAGCAGCGAACTTCCTGCTTTTCACTGTAGGAGTTTGTACCGTCGGTAACTTTTACGGTGATGTTGACCTTGCCGTAGCCGGTGCCGGTCAGTTCACCCTTCTTATTGACAGCAACTTTATTTTTATTGGAGGTGCCGTACTTGACGGTCAGACCTTTGATTCCTTGCGGGAGAGTTACATCAATTTGAGCTTTGTTGTTATGCTCTCCGGTGTAGACCGTAGTGCGGCTGTATGTGATCTTGACATCGTTTACCGCATTTTGGAAGGCTTTTTTTAAGCCCGCGGTATCTTCATTGTTTTCTAACAGATGGTCAATGGAGAATGCTTCCAGCGTCGGATCGAAATAACGGTCCCATCCTGCAGCGGCAATGAGCTTGCCGTTTTCATAGCTGTTTGCACCGTCCCAGCAGGTATCTAAGATGACCCAGCGCTTCTCGTCGGCATCGTAAGCTTCGTTCCAATGATGCCCTTCGGCATTGGCGGTATCGGTGGTAAAGACCGAATCATCGGTATGTACATAGCCGGAAACGACTTTTGCCGGAATGCCTGCATCCCGCAGCAGAGCAGCGGTCAGATTGGCATAGCCTTGTGCATCGGTATAACGCTTTTTATATGCGCTTACCACGTCACTTTTCACGGTGGTGTTGGTATAGTCGTAGTACAGATTTGCGGTGATCCAGTCATGGATGGCCTTAATCTTCTGCAGCTGGGTATCGCAGTCTGCGGTCAGTTGTGCAGCCAGATTCTTCAGTACCTTATAGCCCGATGGAGCGGTATAATATTGCAGCGCAAACGCATCGGTGCGGTTATTGGAATAGACGGTTAAGTTTTGCGTCCAGACATCGGTGATAACCTGACTGGTGTAGCCGTTTTCGATCCGGATCTGTACGGTGTTGGTGCCGGTTGCATACTCGGTGAATTTACCGCTTGCTTTGGTACCGGTGTAGAGTTCCAGATAGTAGATGCCGTTTGCGATCGATGCGGTAGAGACGGTGATCGTTTTGCCGGCAGATGCGGTTTTCTGTGTAACCACTTTACCGGCGCGATTGACCAATCTTAACAACAGATAGCCGTTTTGGTAGGCTTCTCCTGCGGTAACGGTGAGGGCTTTGCCCTCGCAGGAAACTTCATAGCTGTCATAGCTTTGGTTGAAATTCCAGGCAGCCATGACCGGAAGAAAAAGATTGACTGCAAGCAGCATACCGAGCAATAAACTGCCGATGCGTTTGGCCGATCTTTTCAGCCGCAAAGCAATGGTTGGTTTCATAATAAACTCCCTTTATACGGAACCGTTTTCCAGTCTTGTGCTGTAAGCATTTCCGAACAGGTCCCTTTTTTGATAATGGAAAAAGCAGGCGTATTCCGAAACAGGCAAACCGGTATCAAGTTCGCGGATAAAAAACTGCAGATCAAACAGACGAAGCAGCTGCTTACTGTCCATTTTCTCATACGCACTGTCAGCAAAATGAGCGGCACGGAAATCCGGCGTATCGAACAGTGCAAGAATGCGGTCATTTCGCTCTTTGGAATGGGTGACGGTGAGCCAATCGGTATCACGGCGCGGTTTTTCATGCGAAGCCATATCAAAGCGGATACAGTCGCAAAACCAGGCATAAGTTTCTTTATCAAGTTGCATCTCACAGATAAATGCGTGCAGGATATCATACAGTTTTTGTAAGCTCTGGCTGACATCGCCGTAACCGTTATTGTAATAGAATTCGCCCAGTCTATCATATAATTCGAAGGCACGCAGAGATTTTTTGGCGAAGATCTTTGCCAAACATTCCATGGTACGCACAAATCGGCCGCTGTTATAGTAGAGTTCCAATACGGCTTCGATATGTTTTAATCGCTGGACATCATCGTACGGCAGGTCACGGGTATACAGTACCTCGTACGGCGGGTATTCATTATAGATAATTCCGTATTCTTCTGCCATTTCTTCCATTGCAGAGCCGGCAAGGACCTTTAAGAAACCAAGCTGGAACTGCTCCGGTCTTAATCCGTAGACAAAGTCAAAGGAGCGGGAGAATGCATCGATATCTTCATGCGGCAGACCGGCGATCAGATCGAGATGCAGATGGATGTTACGGTTTTTCTGCAGTCTCGGAATGATCTCGGACAGTTTTTCCGGCAGGGTAATGCGGCGGATGGCTTTCAAGGTCGGAGGGTTGGTGGACTGTACGCCGATCTCAAGCTGGAACAGCTCCGGTCTTGCACCCTGCAGGGAAGTGATCAGCGCATCGTCGAGCAATTCTGCAGCCACTTCAAAGTGGAAGTTGGTAATGCCGTTATCGTGCGCTTTGATATATTCGATCATCTCCAGTGCACGGGCTTTATCGCAGTTAAAGGTGCGGTCAACAAATTTGACCTGACGCACCTCATGGGTCAAAAAGAAATCCAGATCGCTCTTGACGCGTTCCATCGGCAGATAGCGTACGGATGCTTCACGGCCTTTGATGGAGGAAAGGCAGTAAGCGCAGCGAAACGGACAGCCGCGGGAGGTTTCGTAATAGACGATACGGTTTTGATATTCGCTCATGTCATGATAGATGAACGGGATATCGCCGAGCTCTACCGCATTGTTGGCATAGCCGTGACCCAAAACTGCTTCTTTCGGCGGATCACCTGCCGCAATATCCTGCAGCAGCTGCATAACGATCTCTTCGCCTTCACCGGAGATACAGTAGTCGGCATGACATTCTGTAAGTGCGGTTTCACAATGATAGCTGACCTGCGGACCGCCGATGAAGATTACGGTGTTTGGCAGGATACGGCGCAGGCTGCCGCTGATTTTCTTCATATATTCGTAGTTCCAGATGTAGCAGGATAAGCCGATCACATCCGGTTTTTGTTCGGCAATTTTTGAGATGATAAATTCCGTCTGCTGATTGATGGTGTATTCACCGATCGCAATTTCACCGATCTCTTTGGTATGGTGTGCCATAGCATATTCTTTCAAACAGCGCACCGCCGGATTGGAATGGATGTATTTTGAGTTGATCGCTACCAATAATGTTTTCATGCGTTAAGCCCTTCTTTGATATGATAATTACTTCTATTATAGCATAGAGACCGCGTACAAATCAACCTTAAAAAGTCTGTCACCAAAGCACTTTGCGAATTGAAAAGCTTTCATCCTTGTAGTATAATGATATTGGATAAGGATCTGTGTAGACAGTTTGATAAAATTTGAATTTGACGGAGGAAATATAGATGATCAATTACGGATTAAAGGATAGAATTGCAATCATTACGGGAGCAAATAACCCGTGGGGAATCGGTGCAACAACAGCATTGGCTTTTGCTCGTGAAGGTGCAAAGGTAGTTT
>JBGUUN010000317.1:0-8554 GCA_045133555.1 Oscillospiraceae bacterium | reverse complement strand
TTTATGATCTCCGGCGAATTCCACTATTTCCGTGTGCCGCACGATGACTGGCGCCGCAGAATGGAGCTTTACAAAGCGGCGGGCGGCAACTGTCTTGCAACCTATGTGCCGTGGGTCATCCATGAGCCGACCGAGGGCAATATCGTATTCGACGATATCCCGCAGCGCAATTTAAGCGAGTATCTGCAGATCGCAAAAGAAGTGGGCTTGATGGTCACTTTGCGTCCGGGCCCGTATCAGTATTCCGAGCTGGTGGGCGGCGGTCTGCCGGACTGGCTTTTTGAAGATTATCCGGAGGTACTTGCCCGTGATGTCAACGGTGAGGTGTTTAGTATGGATTCGGCATCTTACCTGCATCCGACCTTCTTAGAGAAAGCAAGAAAATACTACAAGGCCTTTGCCGAGGTGATAAAACCGTTTATCGGTGATCCGGTGGTGATGCTGCAGACCGACAATGAAGCCGGCGGCAACCATATCTGGGCAGGCTCGATCGACTATCATCCGATAAGCTACGGCTACGGCGATGAAAACGGCAGATATGCGTGCTTTTTACGGAAAAAATACGGCAGCATCGAGAAGCTCAATGCGGCATATCACAGCGATTATGCGAGCTTTGCGGATGTCAGACCGACACCGGACGGCAAAGATCCGTATACCAAACTGCATCGCAGAGACGATTACGACTGCTATTTTGATTCGATTGCGGACTATCTGCGTCTGTTGCAGGATTGGCTGATCGAGGACGGTGTCGATCTGCCGGTCTGCCATAACTCCGCAAATCCGGGTATGAACTCCAACTTTGTGGAAACGGTCGCGAAGATGAAAAAGCCGTTCTTGCTCGGCTCGGATCATTACTATTGCCTGAGCTCCACCTGGCGCCAGAATAACCCGACTCCGCAGTATGCGGTCAAAACCTTCTATTCGATGGAGATGCTGCGTCTGATGGGTATGCCGCCGTCTGTACTGGAATTGCCGGGCGGCTCGCCGTCGGATTTCCCGCCGATGCTCAAAAACGATATGCTCGCCTGCTACTATGTCAACCTTGCTATGGGCATGAAGGGCTGCAACTACTACATCTACACCGGCGGCCCGAACTTCGGCAATACCGGCGGCTCCGCGAAGATCTATGATTACAATGCATTTGTGCGTGCTGACGGCAGCTTAAACGAAACCTATCAGAGCTTAAAGACCTTTAATGAATTCTGCAATGCGCATACATGGATGCAGCGCGCAAACCGTGTCGGCAGTGCGGTGGTCGGCTTTGAGTGGATGGGTACCCGTGAGGAGAGCAAGGATGCCATCAGTGAGTCTGCCGCAGGCTTCAGCTTCACCGTCACCGGCATTTTACAGACCATGCTGTCGTGTAAATATGCACCGGAGATGAATGCTTTGGATCAAACGTTGGATCCGACCCGTCCGCTGGTCGTTCCGTGTATGGGTGCGATGAGCAGACAGGCACAGCTTGCATTGGTGGAATTTATCAAAGCAGGCGGTAAGGTATTGCTTTGCGGCAAGCTGCCGGATGTGGACTTAGACTTTGTACCGTGCACCGTATTGGCGGATGCGATCGGCGGCAAGCGTTCGGCTCCGGTACGTCCGCGTGCGGTCTGCTTTGCGGATGAGGAAATCTACGGTCTGGAAAAACTGGCGGTATACGATGAGCTGCCGCAGCAGAGCACCGTGCTTGCCACCGAGATGATATCCAAAAAACCGATCTGCATCGACGTTGCGCTGGGTGCGGGTCATCTGGTCCATCTGGCCTGCAAATGGAACTTTGCAACCTATGATCAGGCAAGAATGATGGAGTATCTGCTTGGCTATCTGGGCGCATCTCCGGTAGTCGAATCCAAAAACCGCAGCATCCTCACCTCGCTGATCGAGGATGAAAACGGCAATGCGGAGTTATTTGTCATGAACCTCTTTGCAACACCGCAGCAAACCGATGTTACCGTTTACAATAAAGACGGCAGCGTAAAATATGAAGGTCACTTCGATCTTGCGGCAATGGAGGTCGTAAGCATCGATCTTTGATGCGTGAAATAAAGGAAAGAGGCTGATCGTAAGATCGGCCTCTTTTTTGTCGGATGCCTTTGTTCCGCACAAAAATGGGTTGACTTTTGGCGCATAGAATGATATAATAATCGCGTGAACATCGAAATGCTGTGGACGTTTTTGCAAACGGTTCACGGCGTTTTTTGCATAAAAAGGAAGGCTATGAAGCCGGAGGAATGAAACGTATGAAGAACAGAATCCCACAGATGTTTGGATCCCTTGTATTCGGTGAGAGCGCAATGCGCGAGTATCTGCCGAAAGAGACCTATAAAGCGGTGATGCAGTCGATCACGCAGGGTAAATCCTTGAGCATTGAGGTCGCAAACGTCGTTGCAAACGCCATGAAAGACTGGGCTACCGAGCATGGGGCAACCCATTATACCCATTGGTTCCAGCCGCTGACCGGCGTTACCGCAGAAAAGCATGACAGCTTTTTAAACCCGGACGGCAAGGGCGGCTGCATCATGGAATTCTCCGGCAAGGAATTGGTCAAGGGTGAGACCGACGCATCCAGCTTCCCATCCGGCGGCTTACGCGCTACCTTTGAGGCAAGAGGCTATACCGCATGGGACCCGACCTCCTATGCCTTCATCAAAGACGGCAGCCTTTGCATTCCGACCGCATTCTGCTCTTATACCGGTGATGCGCTGGATAAAAAGACCCCGCTGTTACGCTCGATGGAAGCACTCAATAAACAGGCGATGCGTATCTTAAAGCTGTTCGATCCGACCTCCGATGTCAAACAGGTCATCACCACCGTCGGTGCCGAGCAGGAATATTTCTTGGTCGATAAAGCAATGTTCTTAAAACGTCCGGACTTGATCTACACCGGCAGAACCTTATTCGGTGCAAAACCGCCGCTGGGTCAGGATATGGATGCACACTATTTCGGTTCGATCAAACCGCGTGTTTCCGCATTCATGAAAGAGCTTGACGAGGAGCTTTGGAAACTCGGTATCGCATCCAAGACCAAGCATAACGAGGCTGCACCGGCACAGCATGAGATGGCCCCGGTGTTTGAGACCACCAACATTGCGACCGACCATAACCAGCTGGTTATGGAGATCATGCGTAAGGTCGCAGACCGTCATGACTTAGTCTGCCTGCTGCATGAAAAACCGTTTGCAGGCGTCAACGGCTCGGGTAAACACAACAACTGGTCGATGAGCACCGATACCGGTGTCAACCTGCTTGAGCCGGGTAAGACCCCGTGGTCCAATGCACAGTTCTTACTGTTCTTGGTCGCTGTCATCAAAGCGGTCAACGAGCATCAGGATATGCTGCGTGTCACCGTTGCATCCGCAGGCAATGACCACCGCTTGGGTGCGTGTGAAGCACCGCCGGCGATCGTATCCATCTTCTTGGGCGATGAGCTGACCGCAATTTTAGACACCTTATTAAAACGTGAGACCTACGAAGCAAGAGCGAGAGTGGATCTGGAGATCGGTGCATCTGTCCTGCCGCATTTTGCAAAGGATACCACCGACCGTAACCGTACCTCTCCGTTTGCCTTCACCGGTAATAAATTCGAATTCCGTTCGGTCGGTTCGAGCTTCTCGATCGCAGACCCGAACACCGTACTGAATACCATCGTAGCCGACGTACTGCGTCAGTTTGCGGATCGCTTACAGAATGCGGAAGATTTCCAGAAAGAGCTGGGTCATATCATCCGCAAGACCTACCGCGAAAACAAACAGATCGTATTCAACGGCAATAACTACTCGGAGGAGTGGGTAGAGGAAGCAAAGAATCGCGGACTCTTAAACCTGTCCACCACCCCGGATGCGCTGCCGTATCTGGTACATGAGAAGAACATCAAGCTGTTCTCCGCACACGGTGTATTCAGCCAGACCGAGATGTACTCCCGCCGTGAGATCATGGAGGAGACCTATTCCAAGGTACTGCACATCGAGGCACTGACCATGATCGACATGACCCGCAAATACATTATCCCGTCGGTACTTTCCTACGAGGAGAAGCTTTTGGATATCGTGACCAAGAAACAGGCACTGGGTGTCAATGCGGATTTAGAGCGCAGAATGCTCGAGCGTATCTCCCGCCGTACCGTACTGCTTTCCGGTGCGCTTGCAAATCTGGAGGACGAGACTGCGGCTGCAAAACAGATCAAATCCAGCAGCGAAAAGACCTTATACTACAAAGAGAAGGTCGTTTCGGGTATGGAGCAGCTTCGTAAAGTATCCGACGAGCTGGAGGTATTGGTCTCCAAAGAATGCTGGCAGCTGCCGACCTACGGCGATTTACTGTACAGCGTGAACTGATAAAGCAAATAAGTATAATTAAGGATTCTGAAACGAGGTGGTGGCATGACAGAAATTCTTTCATTAGAAAATATGGAACAAGTTGTTTTTACAGATTATTTATTAAATAGTATTATTTGTGGCGACAGCGTTGAGGTTATGAAACGACTTCCTGATAATAGTGTCGATTTGTTTATCACTTCGCCACCATATAACTTGAAGAATTCAACTGGAAATGGTATGAAAGACGGTAGAGGCGGAAAATGGGAAAATGCCGCTTTGCAGAAGGGGTATGTTAACCATTCTGATGACATGCCCTATGATCAATATGTTGCATGGCAAAGAGCTACACTTGAACAAATGTATCGTCTGCTGAAAAATGATGGTGCAATCTTCTATAATCATAAATGGAGAGTGCAAGGTGGTTTATTGCAGGATCGTCATGAAATATTGGAAGGGTTTCCAGTTCGTCAAATTATTATTTGGCGCAGAAAAGGTGGAATAAATTTTAATGCAGGATATTTTTTGCCTACTTATGAAGTGATTTATCTCATTGCTAAACCAGATTTTAAGTTAGCAAAAGGGGCAAATAAATATGGAGACGTGTGGGAGATTAAGCAAGAGAGTAAAAATCCGCATCCGGCACCTTTTCCAGAAGAGTTGATTGATAGAATTGTTTCGTCAACTAATGCACAAATCATTGTAGATCCCTTTGGAGGATCTGGTACAACAGCTGTTTCAGCCAAAAAGTTTAATAGGGATTTCATTTATATCGACAATTCTAAATTTTACTGTGAAATGGCAAGAAAACGCATTGATGGCGAGGAGTGGAGACAATGAGTGTCGATTTTAATACAGTTAATGAAGTGGTCTACAATAGTCCTTGGAAAAATGTTTATTGGTTTGCACGTATGCTTTTGAATACAGATCAGTATGGTGCAATAGGTAAGCGAGAGGAGGTGCTTAATTCTATAGTCAGAGAAATTGAGCCAATTCTTGAATCAAATGTTTTAACTAAGGAAGATCAATTTAACATTTGTTTAGACATCATCCACTCAAAACTTTCCCAAGCTGCTAGAGTTGGAAGCAAAACTGCAGATTTATATAACAAACTCATTATAGCCTTAGATAATGAAATTCACAATCTTACTGATATTATTGTGTTAGTGGTAACAATTAAATATGTTGTTCAACCAGCAAATATTGCACTTAATAATGTTCCTAATGACGATAAAGAGTTTTGCTATACTACCGCTAAAAACATTTTAGATACTTTAGGCAGAAAGAATGTATTTAAGGTCATTTCTATGTGGGATACTCTTGGAGTCAGAGGTTGTTTAAATGCAGAACGAAGAGAATTAATACATGAATTTACAAAATTGCGTTCTAACTTAAATGCATTAGAAATTCCAAGAAGTGAATTAGAGGACAATGCAATATTAACTGCATTTACACAGGAGTTTGAGCGTCGTGCAGGGCAAAAACGGAAATCAAGAGCAGGAGGTAGTTTAGAAGATATCTCCACCTTTTTATTTAATTATTATAAGTTTAAGTCTCATGAAAAACCGGATCACTTTCAAACTGATATTGAAGTTGATAAGTGGTTTAAATGTAAAGATGGTTGGTGTATTGGCATAAGTTGCAAAAGAACACTTAGAGAACGTTGGAAGCAGGTTTCCTCAGCTGACGGGCATGCTTTATCGCGTTACAAAATCAAAGAAATATGGCATTTGATAACATATGATAAAGATTTAAGCGATGATAAGATTACTATGTTGGGACAACAGCGGCAAATATTCTATTTAGCCGATGATAGTCCTGTATACAAACATGCAAAAGAACATATCGGTATGCAGGATTACGTTCGTCCGTTAAGTCAGTTGATTGATGACATTGAAAAAGAACAAAAGGGCTGATTAACAATTAAAGGGGAGTTTTTCCTATGTTTGACCGTTATCTGTCGAATGTTTCTGTCGGTACGCAGGCAAACTATATTTTAGAGTTTGATGCGCCGAAGCGTTTTGTCGCAAGAAGCTATTTTAAGCCGGAGGTGTCCGGCAAATACAACTGGCGTTTCTACTTTCAGAATACCGTGGACAGTACCTACGATCATGGCGATGTCGCATACCGCGGCAAAAGCGGCGGTGATTGGAAGATCCTTTCGGCAAAGCTCGCATTGGGCGGTCAGATCGAGGGACTTGCAGTTTCCTGCGGTGAACTTACCGATATCACACCGGTGACCTTTGACGGACAAAACAGCCGCACGGTCAAACCGGATGAGCGTTTCTGGAGCGATGAGGTTGCCTTTGATGCCAAAGAAGGGCAGTACATCGTCTGGGAGTGGGAAATCGAGGGAAGCGGTATTCCGTGTACACCGGACAGCCAGATCCCGGCATTTATGGATTACGGCGACGGTTTTGCGGCGGACGATTTCTGTCCGAAACCGATGTTATTCGGCTGCGACCGCAAGGCAAAAAAACGCATCGCATTTTTGGGCGATTCCATCACCCAGGGCTGCGGTACCACCCCAAACGGCTATGATATGTGGGCCGGACAGATCGCAAAAATGCTGCAGCCGGAGTATGCGGTCTGGAATTTGGGTCTGGGCTGGGGTAGAGCTGCCGACTTTGCGGCAAACGAAGCATGGAGCTTTAAGGTAAAGCAGAATGATATCGTCATTATGACCTTCGGCGTCAACGATATCCTGCATGGACCGTACCAAGGTCAGAGAAGTGCGACCGCAGGAGAAGTGGTTGAAACGCTGGAGAAAAACATCAAGCTTTTGCAGGCTGCGGGTGTGACGGTGATCTTATCCACCTTACCGCCGTTTGCCTTTTCCGAAGCGGAATGCCGCGAGTGGCGCGCTGTGAATATGGCGATCTCCTCGATCGCGGCGATGTACGGCTGCAGAGTGTTTGACATTGAATCGGCACTTGACGGCACGGCAAACTTAGGCAATGACTTTTCGGCATACGGTGCACATCCCGACGGTAACGGCGGTGCGGCTGCGGCGAAAGCCTTTTACCGCAGATTCCATACCGCAGACGGCTGGGCTTTGTAAAAGTTAAAAGTTAAAAGTGAAAATAAAAAAGAGGTTGATCGAACGATCAACCTCTTTATTGTTTGTGTACGCATACGGAATTATTTGTTAAAATAATCCGGTAAAATGTTGAAACGATCAATCTATTGTGATATAATGTAGTTGCACTCCAACTAAGGCGTTATAGAAAGGAAAAAAGTAATGAAACGATGGTTATCGGCGTTTTTGATCTTCCTGCTATCTTTGTGTTTGTGCTGTCCCGTATCGGCATTACAGGTCGAAACCTCTTACAGCAACGATGCATCCGCCGCAAAGGCATTTGCCGAGAGCTACCTGTCGGAGCATCCCGAGTATCTTGAACTGCTGTACGGCGATGCGGAGTACAGTATTTCCGATCCGATCGCCGCATACGAGATCGGCGGTTATCACGAGGGAACGCTGCTTGGGAAAATGAATCCGTTCCCGTATTATCTCAAAGCCAATATGGCGGCATTCGGGCCGGTGCGGGAAACCGGGATCTATCACTTTATCGTTTACCGTGACGGATCGGGGGATGCCGTAGGAGTGGTCTCCTTTTCGGGAGAGGATAATGTGTTTTCACTTGCGGAGCAGCTTGAACCGGTGTATGCCGATATGCTGATGGAATCGACCGCACGGCTGCAAAGCTTTCTGGAATTTGAGGGCATGGATGAAAATCAGCCGATGGGATTTGCCAAGGGACTGGGGCTTGTGTTCACTACTTCGCAGGCAAACGGCTATGCTTCGCTGTCTGTCCCGGGCAGCATCAAACGCACCCGCGATCTGGCAATCAGCAACTATCGGGTCAGACGGGAGGGGCGCACCAATCCGCAAAGCATGGCGGAAGTGATGCCGCAGACGGTGGTCTATCAGTCTGCCCATTACAGTACCATGCCGTTTTGGATTATGGTGATCGGAATACCGCTACTGGGTTTGGGTTTGATCATCGGTGCGGTATGTCTTGGCAAAAAACGCATCCGTAACAGAAAAAGCTGAAAATGAAACGGACAGAGAAAAAACTCTGTCCGTTATTTTTTACTGTAATGCAAAATCCTTGCAGATCAGATGCAGTCTGGTGGCAGGCGGCAGGGTGTCCGCTTTGGCATAATCCGCATCAAAGATCAGTTCGGAGCAGTAGATGAGGGAAGCACCCTCATGCTCACCGCGGCGATAGCCTGCATCCGGA
>JBGUUN010000316.1:0-6358 GCA_045133555.1 Oscillospiraceae bacterium | reverse complement strand
TGCTCTGCCCTTTCTGTGAATACACAGCGTGATTCGTCCCATGGCATCTGCCGTCGACGAAAAATCCTCTTCCCAGCAAAGCGTATGCTGTGTACAGTGCGCGCAGTATCGGTCAGCAATCCCCTCACACAGCTGTCGGACTTCAAACAGTCCCGGTTTTCGGGTACGGTCGGACAGATGATAAAATGTGGAGGAAAGTCCCATCAGAATGCCGGACAATGTATCCAGCTGAACGGCAAGCGGCGGAATCCCAAGCATCTCCTGCGACAATGCCGATTCCGTCACCGCAGTCGGGGCATGAACGGTCTTCGGCAGATCGTTGTTGTCTCCCCATTTTGTATGCAGCTCCGGCAGATAGCGGATCAGCGGATAAGACGCGGCACTGACCACAATCATTTCCGGTACGACGGTCCTGACAGCTGCAAATGCACCGACATAAACGGCATAACACCCTCCTGCCGCCATCGATACCGTTACAGCCGCCGCAAGATTGACATTCCATAAAACGCCGGAAACCGCTCCAATCAGCGCAAATGCCGGCGCATACAGCACATCACATGCAAATCCGCACAAAAGTCCCGCAGCAGCACCGCGCAGATATCCGTATTTTCTTGATATGTATAGTGTGATTGCATGTGCACACAGCTGTTTTGCGGAAAAACCGATCAGCATCATGCCGCCCATCGATGCGGTGATGGCATAACAGACCGTACCGATTCCCGCCTCCGTAAGTGCCGGTGCACACCGTGTTCTGTCAAAAAATCCGCAGAACAGATACGTCAGTGCGGGTATTGCCGCCATCAGAAAGATTGCCCGTACCGCCGGTGCTGTCAGGTCGTAGGCCCCTGCCGCCGCATCTCCGAGCAGATACCCAATGGCAACCGGCGATGCCGCAAGCACAGAAATACCAACCCTTGCCGCGATACTCTGCGACAACACCCCGGACGGGAACAGCACCCGCCCAAGTCGTGCAAGTGACCCGATCTCCTCCGACACCGCATCCGTTCGCTGTCCACGGCGCGGAACCCGATGCCTGCGTTTGCTGTGCGCAGAACCGAACGCATCCTGCTCCGGCGTCAGAAACCGTCCCACGGCATACCGCATCCCAAGACATGTCAACATACCGCCGAGATACAGTGATCGAGCTTCCCCTCCTGCGCAAAGAAATCCAAGTGCGGATGCCAATACCGTTGACGGTGCTCCCGCCGCACAGATAAACGCCAGTCCAAGCGGTCTTGTCTCATACGCCAAAACAGCACCGGAAAAGAACAGGGACAGAAAAAAGACAGCAAGCACGGAAAGCGTGCGGCGGACACTCTTTTGCAATGCATGTCGGCGTGCGGCATATCCGCTGTCCGTCACAGCACCAAACAAAGAAGCGTGCACTTCGGCAAGCATGGTTTTCCAGCGGGAAAGCAATTTTGTTTTCGGAGATTCCGTACCGGGATTGTCCTGTGCCGGTACGGAATCCGCTGTCAGTGTATCATCCAATCTGGCATCAGAAATCACAGGACCTTGTGTTTTGTTTTTCATGAGAATTAACCCTTTCTATATGTAAGCAATCCTGCCGTTCGGAGTACGGTATACGGTTCCGGACACCGTTTACCGCGTCCTCTGTCGGTGTGGCTATATTGTAGCACAAAAGAGATGCAGGATCCGTCGGGTTTTGACTGTTCTTTTTCGCCGGATTATCCGATATCCGAGCAGAGCGGCACGATATGGCATGAGAAATTACGGGAAATACGCACCTGCGGCTTTTTTTGCGATGGTTTTTCTATTTTCACTTGACAAATCAGGGCATTCATGCTAATATAAATGTATGTTTTATTCTATTGTCAGAAAGGAAGCTTCAAATGAAAAACCATCTGATTCCCAAAGTATTATTCCTGATACTTCTCGTGTGTACCGTGTTTGCCGTATGCGCATGTGACAGTTCGAGCAGCGGCGATACAGAAACTGCTGCGACCGAAATCGCAAAAGATCCGGCAATCTACATCATTGTCCGTTCGGATAACGGTAATAAGGAAGAAACCGACGGTGCCGTTCGTCTGCGCAAGTACATCCGTGAAACACTCGGTATGGAAATTGATCTGGAAACCGACTGGATCAAACGCGGAGAAGATGTAGAAGATCACCGTTTCGCCCATGAAATCATCTTCGGCAATACCAACCGCAACGAATCCATCGCCGCATACAGCGCACTCAACGTCGGTACTCCGGATATGGTGGACTACGCGCTGTCCTCCTCCGGCGATCATTATGTTATCGCCGCTTCCGCCGGCAATGTCGATGACGCTGTCACACAGTTCATTTCTTATCTGGAAGCCAATCCCGATATGCTGTATACCGCACCGATTGCCATGAACGATGTCCGCGTTCATGATTTTCCGCTGGATGATATCACCGTTATGGGAGAATCCATCATGGACTATCAGGCAATCGTCCATCCAGTCTCCTACAACTCGCAGCTGATTGCAGATGTCCAGCACATCTCCGATCTGATTTATAACGGTCTCGGTGTCCGCATTCCGGTCTATAACGAAAAGGATAACCATGTTCCGACAGAAGGCAAAATCATCCGCATCGGTGCACGTGCCGACGAAGGTGTCCTGAATGCAGGCGCATTCAGCTATGTGCTTGATATCACAGACAACGGCATCATTCTCGATTCTGCCGATATGTACAATGATACCCGCGCCATGGAAGCACTGACCACCCTTCTTGAAAACGGCATCCAAACAGGCGGTACGCTTGCACTGGATGACAGCTGTGATGTCCGTCTGGAGAATCCGGCAGATAAACCGCGCATGGAAATCGCCGCATGGGTATACGGTGCGACGGCACTTGATAAAGAAGAACAGTTTGCGGAAATCAAGGACTGCGGCTTCAATCAGGTCATCATCAACAAAACAAGCGATGCAGAACTGTTCCATAAGCATTGCAAGTGGCTTGCAAAATATGAATTGAAGGCACTGTGGCAGGATCACTCCATGTACATCAGCGACGAAATGCTGGATTCCGAAACATCCATGGAAGACTATATCAACATCAGTGAGGACAGTTTCCTCCATGCGGATATCTCCTGGGGCAATATGCTGCGTGACGAACCGAATGCGAAAATATTCGACCTGCTCGCAGAAGCGTATGACATCTATGATGCAAAAACCGATGACAAGATTCCCTATTACAATCTGTTCCCGTCCTATGCAAATGAGCAGCAGCTTGGCACACCGACCTATGAAGAGCATCTGAAGCAGTTCTTTGACAAGGTCAACCCGCAGCTGTACACCTCCGTTGACATTTATCCTCTGAATATTTCCTACAGCATCAACAGCGACTACTTCTACAATCTCGATGTCTTCGCAACCGAGTGCAGAAACCGCGGTATTCCGTTCGGTGTCTATATTCAGTCTGTATCGTTTGCCGCAACCAAGCGTACGCCCAAAGAAGAGGAAATGCGCTGGCAGGCATACTGTGCCCTCTCCTTCGGTGCCAAGGACATCCAGTATTTCACCTACTGTACTCCCATTTCTTCTACCGAAGACTTCAAGGACGCACTGGTTGACCTCAACAACGAAAAGACAGAACGCTGGTACGGCGCACAGTCGGTCAACCGGGCACTCAACCTGATGTCGGATGCATACATGCAGTATGACAACCTCGGCGCATACACCGTCAATCCGACCGATGACGGTTTCATGAAATTCTCCAATCAGTATAAAGACTTCGATGCGATTGAACAGGTTACCGTTTCGGACAACAGACCCGTTCTGATCGGTGCGTTTTCCTCCGATACCGCTGAGCACAGCCGTGCATTCACCTGCGTTGATCTCGGTGATCCCGGTCTGTCGGTTGCGCTCCCGACCGAAGTTACGGTAAAACTGACCGAAGCAACAACCGCTACCATGTACTACAAGGATACCGTAACCACGCTGACTCCCGACGAAAACGGCTGTATCACTTTCAAGCTGTACAACGGCGACGGCGCATTCATCACGCTCGGCAAGTAATCGGCATGTATAAAACGCCGGACATCCGAACACAATAACAGCAGTCCTATCAACATACGCATTTTCCAAACAAGGAGAGCCCATGAAATTAGCACCTATTTTCAATCACCATATGGTCTTTGCGGCAAACAAACCGATCCTCATCTGGGGACAGGGCAGAGGCGAGATCACCGTCCGTTTCGCAGAATTTGAGCAGACGGTCAAAGCACAGAACGGCATGTTCTTCGCCGCATTCCGTCCGATGCCGTACAGCGGTCCGCACATGCTGATGGTAACCTCGGAAGAGGAAGAAATCATTCTGTTTGATATCTTCATCGGTGAGGTCTACGTCTTCGCCGGACAGTCCAATATGCAGTTCAAGCTCGGCGAATCGAACTATCCCGCGTACAACTACGAAAGCAACACCGCACTGCGTCTGTATTCCACCAAACGCATCGAAGAGGGCGAACCGTACACGCCGGAGGACGGCTGGGTTACATCCAAAGAAGATGCCCTTGCCAAATGGCCGGCTCTGCCGTATCTGACAGCACGCCGTATTGCAGAACAGAATCCCGGTATTGCCGTCGGCATCATCGGCTGTTATCAGGGCGCATCCGTCATTGAAAGCTGGGTACCCAAAGGCGCATTCAAGGCGGCAGGCATTCACATCAAAAAGGAAGATCTGCATCCCGATCACACCCATGAAGTCTATTCCAAGTGGAATCATGACGGACAGCTTTACGACTTTGCACTGTCACAGGTCAAGCCGTATCCGGTATCGGGCATTGTCTGGTATCAGGGAGAGAGCGACACGACAACCGCAGAAGCCGCTGTCTATACTGAGGAACTTCGCACGCTGATTGAACTCTGGCGGCGCGATTTCGGCAATCCCCTGCTGCCGTTTGTCGTGGTACAGATCGCCGATTACGATTTTCCGTATGACAAGGACGGTTGGCGCGCAGTGCAGGCGGCGCAGAATGCCCTCTCCGGCAGTATGCGCAATGTCTCCGTTGTCGCATCGGCTGACGTCTGCGAACACGACGACATCCATCCCAAAACCAAGGATAAGCTGGCAAACCGCATTGCCGCGGTGCTGGACAAGTATATCGGATAATATCAGAATTACAACGGGAACTGTTGCAAGTTCACCCCTGAAGTGACTTACAACAGTTCCAGATTTTTTCAGAAACAAAATTAATTTAAAAGCATAAAACTCCAAGGGTGATGAAAAATCACCCTAAAAATATCTATAATGAAGAAAGAAATAATCAAGACGCAGCAGAAAGGGAGAAAAGATCAGACAAAACACGATGATTTTGGATGCGATTGCAAAGTTTTTGAATATTAAAAGCAAAAGCGAGCAGGAAAAACTGCATTTCAATGTTCCGTTTGCCTCGGAAGAGGAATCTGCGGAAGGAGAAGTCCTGTTTGAGAACCCCGAATGCACCTTCCACTTGAATGGAGCGGTTGACACGGAGCAAAACGCCCTCGTCGCTGACGATATTGTCAAGAGACTGCCGGCGATGCTCCATGAATTGCTGATTGACCTTGATCTCACGGAAGCCGCGCTTGCTTTTGTGGCATTTCCCGAGATGAGGACATCCGACACAGGTTTCGTTTCGATAAATGCGGATGCACGTTTTGTAACCGTTCGCGGTCGTTTTGATTTCTTCCCGACAAAAGCGCAGAATTTCGCCGTTTTCGCAGATAAAGCAGTCGGATTCGTCGTCATACTGCATATGCTCAATGCTGTATTTGTCAGCCTTGTACGCGCGTGTCTTGCTGATTTCGTAGTTCGTCGGCTTGATGAAGGCTTTTTGTCCGTGTTCCTCCAGATACTGATAATTCTCGGAGCTTTCATATCCGGCATCGGCGATGATCTGTTCCATTCTCCTGTCAGTGTGACTGTGAAAACGTTCCAAAAACGGAATCAGGGTCTGTACGTCGGTGCAGTTGGAGAAAGCACCGCAGGCAACGATATATTCACTTTCTACGCCGATCTGGATGTTATATCCGGGCTTGAGCTGACCGTTGCGCATATAGTCATCCTTCATACGCATAAAGGTGGCATCGGTATCGGTCTTGGAATAGCTGTTACGATACTTCATTTTGCCGAGATGACCAAGATATTCCTCTTTTTTGGCGAGAAAACCGCCGAGAAGTTCAATATCCTTCTGAAGCTGTGTCTTTCTCTTTCCGCTGCCGTGAACAAATTCCAGACCTGTCATAGCGGCATGGCTGACCAGAGCCTCATATGCGTCCTCAATCGTGACATACAAGACCATTCCGTAACGCTCTGCTATGACCGGAAGCTGTGCTTCGATCTTAGCGGTCAGTTTTTTCAGATTCTTTTCGACGGCTTTTTTCCA
>JBGUUN010000315.1:0-1602 GCA_045133555.1 Oscillospiraceae bacterium | reverse complement strand
TTTCGGTGGAGAGGTAGCCTTCTTCATCTTCGCCGTAAATGGTCAGCGGTTCGAAGGTACAGCCTGCCTTGGAGCCGTAGATGGTGGTGGTAGCGGATTCGTTGCCGTTGATTGCCCATGCGATTTCAGCAACCATGGACTTGCCGCCTTCGAAACGGAAGAAGACGGATGCGGAGTCTTCTGTATTGAAAACGCCGTTGCCCTGACCGAACGGCTGCCATCTGCCGACACCCTTGGTCTGGTAGTCACCGATGCGGTAGGAGGTTTCAGCGGAAACGGAGACAGGTTTCGGTCTGCCCATCAGATACCATGTACGGTCGATGGCATGAACGCCGATGTCCAGAACGGGACCGCCGCCTGCCAGTTCCTTATCGGTGAACCAACCACCGGGTGTACCACGGCGACGGACGTAGGAACACTTTGCGTAGTAGATTTCGCCGAACTTGCCAGCATCGCGCAGTTCAACGAACTTCTGCTGTTCTGCACCGTAACGGGTAACGACAGCGAGCATGAACTGAACGCCGGCTTCCTTAACAGCTGCTTCGATTGCAAGACCCTGTTCGAGCGTAGCAGCGAGCGGCTTCTCGCAGAGGATGTTCTTGCCGGCCTTAGCAGCTGCGATTGCAACGGGAGCGTGTGCAGCGGTCCAGGTACAAACGTCGATGTAATCAACATCGGGTTCGCCTGCGATCAGTTCTTCGACGGATGCGTAGTAGTGCGGGATACCGTACTTTTCAGCTGCGTCTTTTGCGCGTTCCGGAACGATGTCCGCGATTGCAACGACTTCAACGATATCGGTCAGCTGCGCATATGCGGGAAGGTGTGCGCTGGTTGCGATGTTACCGGCACCGATAATACCGACTTTTAACTTTGCCATGATGATATTCTCCTTTATTTTCTGTGCGGCGTTTTGTTTTGTGCCGCACAATATTTCAATTTATTGTAACACAAAGTGTACCTGTTGTCAAGTCTTTTTATCGTTTGATTTCCAAAGACAGACATTGGGTTCCTGCGAGCGCACAGCTCTTTTCATCGGGCTGGTGGGTACCGGCGTATAACGTATACACATTGCCGCGGACGGCTCTGATACCGTTCTCATCGACCGATGTGAATGCGCGCTCGTCGATGCGGATATGGACGGTTTTTGTCTGACCGCCGGCGAGAGTCACGCGTTCAAAACCGCAGAGTGCCCAATTCGGAACCGCACAGTCTGCATCATCGTGCAGATACAGCTGGACAACATCGTCAACGCGTTCTGTACCCGGATTTTCAACCGTAACGGATGCAATGCCGTTTTCATAGATCAGCTCTTTCATCAGCGTCGTTCCGTAGGTCAGACCGAAGCCAAACGGATAGAGGATATTGCCCTGCGTGTAACGGTAGGTGCGTCCCGTCATTGCATAATCGGTGAAATCGGGGAGCTTGTCGGAATCGTCGTAGAAGGTGACAGGCAGTTTACCGGACGGTGCAAAGTCGCCGAACAGGATGGATGCTGCTGCCTCACCGCCCATCTGACCGGGATACCATACATGCAGCAGGGCATCGCAGTCAACCTCGCAGTTCATGGCACTGCCGGCTGCACACAGAATGATCAGCGGCTTT
>JBGUUN010000314.1:0-5856 GCA_045133555.1 Oscillospiraceae bacterium | reverse complement strand
AAAGCATTCTGGGATGAGATCCTCTCCGATATCCATACCGTACCGGATTCCGATATTCCGATGCATCAGAACATCTTCCGTCATATGGCTACCCAGATGATGCAGATGATCGCAAACTACGGCGACAGCCACCGTGCAGCACCGCGTCAGGGCGGTTACGGCCGTTTCATCTGGCCGTATGAGGCTGCTATCTTACTGACCAACCTTGACCGTATCGGTCTTTCCCGCTACACCGGCGATGCTTACCGCTATTTCTGTGAGCGCTGGCTGGTTCGCGAAGGCGAAGATAAGGGCAGAATGCTCTCCGGCTGCGGCACCTGGGAGAACTTCACCGGTGCGGTTATCTGGGGTATTTCCGAGCATTTGATCTACAACCACGATGAGAAAGCTTTAGAAGAATTCCTGCCGGACTTAATGCTGATGCTCAATCACATCGAGGAGAAACGTCACAGAGAAGGCGGCGGCTATCACGGCTTATTCCCGAGCGGCAAAGGCTCCGACTGGGCAGATATCGCACAGTTCTGGACCTTCACCGACAGCTATAATGTCATGGCGATCCGCCGTATGGCAGCAATGCTCAAAGAATACGGCCGCGAGGAAGCAAAATACACTTCCGATATCGCAGAGGATTACTTCAACCGCATCATCGAGATCCGCGACGAGGTATATGCAGGTCATGAGAATGATGAAATGTTCATCTTCCCGCATGAGCTTGGCATCCCGTTTGAGGATACCATGAACTACAGCTACTATGTAGACGGCGCACCGACCTTCTTATGGACCGGCGTGATCGAACCGGGCAGCAAGATGTTCCGTCAGATGGAAGCATACTTTGTCAACCACGGTCAGTTTGAGCGCGGTCTGTGCGGCTTGATGACCAGCTGTGACTCCATGTGGGACGGCGCATACCATGGCGGCTACGGCGATGTATGGTACACCATGCAGGCAGAGGCACTCTGGATCCCGGCATGGATGGCGATCGGTGAAGTAGATAAAGCAAAAGAATCCATGGAAGCACTGATGACCTACGGTATGACCGAGGAGATGATCATCTCCGAACGTTACTGCTCCATCAACCCGTGGTATTCTCCGTGGCAGCCGAATGCAAGCGGCAGTGCACGCATGATCCAGATGCTGCTTTGCGTATACGGCGAACGTGATTTACGCAAAGCGTAAGGTAAAATAAAATGCTGAACTTAAATTTGATCGGTATTCCGCAGGACAACCTTTCGGCTGTCCTTGCGGTATTGCCGCAATTGGATATCTGCCTTGCAGAGAACGGTATTCCGGTCACTTTGTACGAAGGTGACTGTCTGCAGGCAAAACTGACTGCGACCGAGGGTAAGATCCGATACCGCACCCCGGTACAGATCTTCCGCGCACTTTCGCACCTCTCCCGTGAGGGGATCGGCTGTGATATCACCGAACAGAATGTCTTTAAGACCAACGGTGCTATGATCGACGTTTCGCGCAATGCGGTGCTGACCGTCGATGCGGTAAAATTCCTGCTTGAAAAAATGGCTCTGATGGGCTTAAATATGCTGATGCTCTATACCGAAGACACCTTCGAGGTCGAAGGCTATCCGTACTTCGGCTATCTGCGCGGAGGCTATACTAAAGAACAGATCCGCGAGCTGGATGACTATGCGTATGCGCTTGGCATCGAGATGTTCCCATGCATCCAGACGCTCGGACATTCTTCCATGATCTTAAAGTGGTATTCCGCAACAATGGATATCCGCGATACCGCCGATATTCTGCTTGCCGATGAGGAAAAGACCTATGATTTCTTAAAGCAGATCATCAAAGACGCATCCGAACCGTACCGCTCCAAACGGATCCACATCGGTATGGATGAGGCCGGCGGTCTGGGTACCGGCGCTTACCGTGACAAGCACGGTGATGTTGCCAAGATCGATATCTTCCAGAAACACATTGCCCGTGTAGGCGAGATCTGTGCACAATTCGGTCTGCACCCGATGATCTGGAGCGATATGTACTTCACCCTGCTGACACCGTCTCATGACTATGAACCGGATTTTGATCTGCCGGATCAGGTCGTCGAGATGATCCCGCAGAATGTATCGCTGATCTACTGGGATTATTACCGTCACGATCAGCAGCAGTATCATAAACTCATCAAGCAGCACCAGCGCTCCAAATCCGACCTGTGGTTTGCCGGCGGCTTATGGAACTGGAACAGTCCGGCAGTCAACTATGATTATGCGATCTCCACCTCTGTTCCGGGATTAAAAGCCTGTAAGGAAAACGGTGTCAAAGAGATATTTGCCACCGTATGGAATGACGGCAACGAGGGCCATCTGCGCAATATCCTCTACGGTCTGCAGCTGTATGCCGAATTTGACTACACCGGCGAATACGATCCAAATACCTTAAATCGCCGCTTTGCTGCGACCGCAAAAGCCGATCCGCAGGCATTTTTGGATCTGTCCTTATTCGATATGGTTCCGAAAGCCAAACAGCTTCAGCCGCTTGCACCGGACCCGGCACGCTATCTGCTGGCAGAAGATCCGCTGACCCTGTTATTCGAAAAAGATCTGGAAGGCTGCTCCTTTACCGAACACTACCGTGATCTGTGGCAGCGCTATACGCTCTACCGTGAGCAAGCCACCGATGAATACCGTCTGATGTGGCGCTACTACGAGCTGCTCGCCGAGATACTGATGAAGAAATGCGATTGGCGCGAAAATGCTCCGACCATTGTCCGAAACAAAGACCGTTCTGCCGCCGAACCGTATGCGGTATTGATGGATAAACTGGCGATCCTGACCGATGAGCTGCTTAACGTCTGGTATGACCTCTGGCATACCGAATACGGCAATTACGGTTGGGACATCATCGATCTGCGTGTCGGCGGTCTGATCGCACGCATGAAAACGGCTGCCAAAAAAATGCACGCTTTTGCAAACGGTACCCTCGACTCCATTCCGGAGCTGGAAGCAAAAAAACTGCCGTACGCATCCTGCCACAGTCCGTGGTTCTCGAATTTTATCGGATATCCGGGATACTTCGGCTCCTGGAGAGATTCCACCACCCCAAGCTTTATGGGATATTGAACCGATCAACTGCCAAGGAAATTCCTTGGCAGTTTTTGTTTTCTCTCTCCAAAAGTTATTTACATATATAACTCACCATGCTATAATAAAGAAAAAAGAAAGCCGCATTCTGCGGCAACGGAGGAATGAATATGGAAAAAATTTTAATGTTGATCGATGATTATTGGCATCCGGCCGATGTGATCGAAATGGGTTTAAGAAGCTGGGGCGATGTTCCGTTTGAATTTGATATCGTCAAAACCGCAAAGGACATTTTATCCCCGAAACGTATCGCAAAATACCGTGCGATCATCAACTTAAAAGGCAACTGCATCAACGCTGCAAACACCCAGCCGTGGTTTGAGGAAGGTGTTACCGAAGTTATGCCGAAACAGTTTATCGAGTACATCGAAAACGGCGGCGGCTTCATCGCAGTTCATGCAGGTCTTGCATTCGGCGAAGATAATAACAAAGACTACTTAAGCATGGTGGGTTCGCACTTTATCACCCATCCGCCGCGCTGCATCACCAATTATCGCATCACCAAGCCGGAGCACCCGATCGCTGCAGGCTTAAGCGATTTCGGTGGACGTGATGAGCATTATGCTATCAAACTCATCTGTGATGATGCGGATGTCTTTATGGAAAGCGTTTCCGAAACCGGCGGCACCCAGGTCGCAGGCTATACCCGTAACATCGGAAACGGCAGACTCTGTGCTGTCACTCCGGGTCATACCTTAGACATCTGGGAAGATGAGGGCTTCAAGAAACTGATGACCAACGTTATCAAATGGTGCATCAAAGAAATCTGAGATGAAAACCGTATTGATTACCGGTGCAGACCGCGGTGTCGGCTATTGCCTGTGTGAATGCTTCTTAGAAGGCGGTTATACCGTTATCGCAGGGCAGTATATGCCGGATTGGCCGTGGCTTGCCGCACTCAAAGAAAAACACCCGGACCGTGTTCACATCGTTCCGTTGGATGTCAGCAGTACCGAATCGGTCTTTCATGCGGCAAAGCTGACCGCTGCAGCGGTCGATCACCTGGATATCTTAGTCTGCTGTGCCGGTATCGGCGGCAATGACAGCTATGAGGGGATGCGGCGCGTTTACAGTACCAATACCGTCGGTGCTGTCCGTATGACCGAAGCCTTCCTGCCGTTGATGCAAACCGGTATGAAACGTCTGGCTTATGTATCCAGTGAAGCGGGTGTCAACACTTTGGCACACCGTACCGACGGCTTTTCCTATACCACATCCAAAACCGCACTCAATATGTTGGTACAGCAGATGCATCGGACACTGTATCCCAAAGGCTTCACCTTCCGCTTATATCATCCGGGATGGGTGAAAAGCTATATGTCCGGTCAAAAATCCATCTACGGTAACTTTGAGCCGGAAGAATCCGCAGCGGTGGCATACCGTCAGTTTACTTCCTCCCGCAGTTGGGAAGATACACTCGTCATGACCGATGTCAGTGATGAGATGTGGCCGTATTGAGAGGAGGATGCCGATTGAATCGAATCGTATTGATCAAAGATACCGCAAAACCGATCGTCCGGCAAACCGCTGACTGGTTTATATCCCAAAATGACCGCGTTTATCTGGCTGTCACCCGACTCCCGGACCATACTGACGCTGATGTGAACTATCTGGTTTTCGATCCGTTTTGTGAAGAAAGCCTTTCCTTAGCCGCAGCCGGGCTCAAAGAACAGGAAGGCAGACTGGATATCCTGATCCTTGGCACAAGCCACACCATCCATGACGGTGAGATCGGTACGCAGCACGACTACGATCAGATGCTGGATGTTATGATGGAAAATGTCTATGGCAATCTGCAGACGGTCAAAGCGTTTGAACCGCTGCTGAAATGCGGTATGAAACGCATCGCCGGCATTGTGGATATCGAATCCAGCAACAACTATGCGGTACAGGCAGATGACATGGCGTACCATGCTTCCGCCGCTGCATTCAACATGATGGGTAAGGTGCTGTTCAATCATCTGCGCCCGGACGGATTTACCTTCCGCTGGTATTGCGAGGATGAAAAACAGGTCGGCATTTGTGCCGCGGAATACATTGCCGCCGCACTTTGCTACGATGAAAAAGAGCCGTATACCCATTCGGATGAAAACCGACTGGTATTGCGCAACGCATTGCTGCGCGAGATCCCTTGGTAAAACCCGCAAATGATGCAAAAAATATTACCGCTCCTGCCGTATGGAAGGAGCGGTGTTTTTATTTTCTCATCTGTTTGCGAAACTGCGTCGGTGTGCATCCGATATTCTGCCGAAACACCACCGAAAAATAGTTGGAATCCGAAAATCCGCACTGATATGCGATCTCTGTAATCGTTAAGCCGGTATACTGCAGCAGATATTTTGCGCGCTGAATACGCACCTCCGTGATCTTCCGATTGACCGAGCTTTCACACTCTCTGCGAAACACATACTGCAGATAGGAAGTCGAAAAATTCACGTTTTCCGCCACAACTTCACAGCTAAGCTCCTGCATATAATGCTCATGGATGTACTTCATTGCAGACAGATAAATCTCTTTGGTGGGGCTGCTTTGCTGTGTATGCTGCTGTAACTCAAGACAGTGCCGATACAACGCGATCACCATATATTCAAGCGGCTTGATAAAGCGGCGCACCTCCTCCAAAGATGGAATCTGTTCTTCCAATTCCGCATATCGCTCTAAAAATTCCGTATCACAGTGCCGTGCGACCCGCCGCATTCGCCGCTGCGATTTTTCCAGTCTGCCGCGGTATCCCGAAAGGTGTACACACATCAAAAGT
>JBGUUN010000313.1:0-9045 GCA_045133555.1 Oscillospiraceae bacterium | reverse complement strand
CATTGCCTCGTAGATGAATTTATTGGTGATCGCTTTTTTGGTCTGGTTTTCGTAAGAGGTTTGGGTCGAGAAAGAGGAGGACACCAGGACCAGACAGTCGGCGACGTCGTTGTAAGTGATCTTATTTTCGTTTTTGAGATACTTGTTGTTCTGTTTGAGATAGCTGTCAAGATAGGAGGTGAAGGCCTGTCTGACAGCGCGCTCCGGCGAACCGCCGTACTCTAAAAAGCTGGAGTTATGGTAATACTCGGTCATCTGCATCTTGTTGGAAAAGGTGAGTGCAACCGACAGTTTTACTTTGTAATCCGGTTTATCGGCGCGATCCCGTCCGACACGCTCCGCTTCCCAGTACTGCACATCGCAGAAGATGTCGCTTCCGGCAGCTTCGGTAACATAGTCGGTGATGCCGTTTTCGTAGAGGATGGTTTCCTCCTCAAACTGTCCGTTCGGAAGCTGGTTGCGGAAGATAAAGGAAAGTCCTTTGTTGACGATCGCCTGACGTTTTAAGACATCGCGGAAATATTCGGTCGGAATATTGATATCGGTGAAAACCTCTAAGTCCGGACGCCAGCGGTGTTTGGTACCGGTCTGACGGGAACGGGTCGGCTTTTTATCCAGCCCGCCGATGTTTTCACCTTTTTCAAAGTGCAGGTTGTATTCATATCCGTCACGGATGACACGGACATCCATAAATTCGGAGGAGTACTGGGTCGCGCAGGAACCCAGACCGTTTAAGCCGAGCGAGAACTCATAGTTGCTGTCGGAAGCATTCTGATATTTACCGCCGGCATACAGTTCGCAGTAGATCAACTCCCAGTTGTAGCACTGCTCGCCCTGGTTGTAGTCTACCGGACAGCCGCGGCCGAAGTCCTCGATCTCGATGGAGAGATCGTTATAACGGGTCAAAATAATTTTATTGCCATAACCCTCTCGTGCTTCGTCGATCGAGTTGGAGAGGATCTCGAATACGGTATGCTCACAGCCGTCGAGTCCGTCGGAGCCGAAGATAACGGCAGGGCGCTTTCTGACACGGTCGGCACCTTTCAGTGAGGTAATACTTTCGTTTGTGTAGGCTTCTGTTTTCTTCATGCTTTGTTAAGTCCTTTATCTATCGTTGAAATCGCAGAAAATTCGTCTGTTTTTTATTTTAACCCATTTTTATCAAGGTGTCAAGTTTTAGCCCAAAACCGTATGCAGGTAGGCGCGCTGCTCTTTTCCGGCCAAGAGTTTTTCACCGTCGGTATAGCCTTCTTCGCGTCCGGTCAGTTCTCGGATCAGCAAGGAGCGCAGATAGGCGATACGGTCGGCGTATTGCGGGTCAAGGATCGCATCGTGCAGCTCATGCGGATCGACATCCAGATCAAAGTACTGCTCTTTGCCGCTTTCCATAAACCAGATGTATTTGTCGTGTTCGGTGACGATGAACTGGTTTCCGGATGCACCGCCGCTATGCTCACCGTGCAGATATTCGCGCACCGGTGTTGTATCGCCCTGCAGTACATTCAGCAGAGAGGTACCGTCGAGTGCAGGCATATCTTCGCATCCGGCTGCGGCAAGGAAGGTCGGCATGATATCACGCAGCTCGACTACGTCGGTCAGCTTCTGACCGCGCTTTGGCATCAGCTTCGGATCATTGCTCCAAACAATGAACGGTACATTGGCACTGCCCTCATAGGCACGGCTCTTGCGGAAGGTGTGGTGGTCACCCAGCAGCTCGCCGTGGTCGGAGGTGAAGATGATAAGCAGCGGGTCTTCGGTGTGATTCATCTCTAACTCCATGAGCAGTCTGCCGATCTGATGATCGACATGGGTGATACAGGCGTAATAGCCGATCTGTGCCTGCCGCTGATTTTCCGGGTCGGCAATGCCTTCCGGCGAATCGTACTGTACGCCGGCGGTTCTGTAAGTCTCAGGATCTGCCCAGTCACCGATAAACGGTTCACGCAGCGCTTTGTCGCGGTAGAGGTCAAAGAAACATTGCGGTGCGTCAAACGGCGGATGCGGACGTACGAATCCTGCGTGCAGGAAAAACGGCTGATCGCGGTCGCGGCGGCGTAAGAAATCGATGCAGCGATCCACAACCCAGTTTGTCGGATGCAGCCGTTCTTCATATGGCCACGGACGTGCGATCCAGGAGTTGCATTCGATCGCAGCATCGGTAATATCGGCATTGACACCGAGTTTTTCTTTCATGTAATGGATATAATCATCCGCAAACGGCTGATATTCGTAATATGGGGTCTGTTTTCTGCGGTAGTAATGCAGATAGCCGTCATGCAGCTCGGAGTGGTGGAAGCCAAGCGAGTTACGCAGCGGATGGGTGTGCAATTTGCCGACATTCTCGGTATGGTATCCGAGTTTTGCCAGTTCACCTGCCATGGTGTGCTCATATCGCCACGGAATGCCGTCTTTGTAGCCGACACGGCCGTGGTTTTTCGGCGCCAGACCGGTCATCAGTCCGCAGCGTGCGGCAATGCAGGACGGGCATGCGGTATATGCGTTTTCAAACAGTACGCCGCGGCTTGCAAGCGTATCCAGATACGGTGTTTTGACATCCGGATGGCCCAAAATACCAAGGCAGTCACCGCGCATCTGGTCTACTGTGATCAATACAATATTCGGTTTCATAGGTAAAACCTCCTTAAATTTACTTCCCCATTTTCATTGTATACCATTGGCAGAAAATTGTGTAAACAAATCATGAACAAAATGAATATTTTGTTTCCAAAAGCTTGCTATATGAGGATGATTCGTGGTATACTAATAATAAGAAAGTATTGCCTGCGGGCTGTCTGCGGGCACTTAACATACAGGAGGAAAGAAGTTATGCTGATCAGTATGACCGGATACGGCAGAGGTGAACAGCTGATCGACGGCCGCAATATTTTGTGCGAGATCCGCTCGGTCAACCACCGCTATTTCGAGTATACGGCGCGTGTCGGGCGTGCATACGGCTATCTGGAGGAAAAAGGTAAATCCTATCTGCAGAAGCTGATCACCCGCGGTAAAGTGGAACTGGCTATTTCTATCAATCACATTGAGGGTACCCAGGCTGTGGTCTCGATCAATCAGGAGCTGGCGAAAGGTTACGCCGATGCGCTGCGCAGCTTATGCGAGCCGCTGGGCATTACCGATGACTTAAAATTAAGCGATCTGGCAAGATTCTCCGATATCTTCAATCTGCAGAAAACCACTGAGGATGCGGATGTGATCTGGGAGCAGGTACAGGTCGTTTTGGCAGAAGCTGTGGAAGCGTTCGTACAGATGCGTAAGGTGGAAGGCGAGCGTATGGCAGCGGACGTATTGTCCCGTCTGGATACCATTGAAAACTATGTGAAACAGATCGAGGATTATACGCCGTCTATTCTGGAGCGCTATAAAGAGCGTCTGCGTACCAAGCTGCAGGAGATCTTGGAGACCAAGGATATCGATGAGCAGCGTGTGCTGACCGAGGTCGCTATTTTAACCGATAAGCTGGCAGTAGATGAGGAGACCGTTCGTCTGCACAGCCATCTGGCACAGTTCAGAAAGCTGATCGCTTCCAACGAGCCGGTGGGCAGAAAACTGGACTTCTTGATCCAGGAGATCAACCGTGAGATGAACACTCTGGGCTCTAAAGTACAGGATGTCGTCGTTACCGGCTATGTCGTCAACATGAAAGCGGAACTGGAGAAGATCCGCGAGCAGATTCAGAACGTCGAATAAAGCTTTTGCGGCAGTTGTGCCGTTTACGCGTAAAGGAGGTACTTCCGAAAATCGGAAGGCAGGGATATGAAACTTATCAACATCGGATTCGGCAATATGATCTCGGCATCGAGAATGATCGCGATCGTCAGCCCGGAATCCGCACCGATCAAGCGTATCGTACAGGATGCAAGAGAGCGTGGTACCTTAATCGATGCCACCTATGGCAGACGTACCCGTGCTGTTATCATCATGGACAGCGAACATGTGGTTCTTTCGGCATTGCAGCCGGAAACGGTATCCAACCGTATCATCGACAAAGAAGACAAGGATTCCGATCGTGATTACGACGCAAGAGATCGGGAGGAGATGGAGGAAGAGGAATGAAAAAAGGTACTTTAGCGATCATTATGGGACCTGCCGGCAGCGGCAAAGGTACCATCATAAAACGCTTACTGCAGGATGAAAGCAACGTTTTTCTGTCTGTTTCCGCAACCACCCGTAATCCGCGTCCGGGTGAAGAAGACGGTGTCAGCTACTACTTCACCAAAAAAGAGGACTTTGAGAGAATGATCGAAGAAGATGCATTCTTTGAACATGCCTGTTATGTCGGTAATTATTACGGTACACCGAAAGCACCGGTGTTTGAGCGTCTTAACCGCGGTGAACACGTCCTGCTTGAAATCGAAATGCAGGGTGCAAAACAGGTCAAGGAAGCATATCCGGAGGCTGTTGTATTCTTTGTCATGCCGCCGAGCGTTGAGGAGCTGCGCAGACGACTGGAAGGCCGCGGTACCGAAACTCCGGAAGTAGTGGATCAGAGAATGCGCGTTGCAATCGACGAGATGGAATTTGCAAGATCCTGCGAATGGGTCACCATCGTTATCAACGATGAGGTAGAGCGTGCGGCTGCCGAAATTGCAGACCTGCTGCGCAAAAATCAGAAATAATAATTCAAAAGGAGATAAATCAAATGAACAAGAATGAAAAACCGATCACCATGAGCCGTCCGGCAGCATCCGACTTACTGTCCGGCGAAGAAAGCACCTATTCCCTGGTTATTGCAGTTGCAAAACGTGCACGTCAGGTTGCTGAAGAACTGGAAGCAGAGAATCTGCCGCAGGAGGAGAAACCGGTTAAAACCGCAGTAAGAGAGTTCTCCGAAGGCAAATTCAAAATGCACGAAGCACCGATCAACGAGAACTGATCATGGCAGAAGATCATGCAGCACTGGTCGCGGTAGAAGCCGCGGCGTACGGCTTTGACAAATTGTTCTCTTATCAGGTTTTGCCCGAGCAGCTTGCGACCTTAAAGCGCGGCTGCCGTGTGATCGTGCCGTTTGGCCGATCCAACAAGCGGGTACAGGGTCTGGTATTTGAGATCAAGCCGTTGAAGGACAGAGAAAAGTTAAAATCGATCCTTTCGGTGCTGGATGAAACGCCGATCGTTACCGAGGAGATGTTTTCCGTCATCTCCTATCTGCAGGAGCACACCTTCTGCACCTGGTACGAAGCGATCCGTACGGTATTGCCGCTTGGACTCAATGTGGATATCCGCCAGGCATATTCGGTCTGCGCGGACTTAAACACATTGGATCTTTCCGAATTCACACCGATGGAGCAGACCTTACTGCGTCTGCTGCGCAAATCGGGTCATCAGGCACAGATCAATGCCTTGCTCGATTACGCTTCGATACCGGAAAACAAAAAAATCGTCCTTTCGCTGATCGATAAAGGTATCGTTCAGCAGGAGGATATCTTAAAGCAGCGTGTGGCTGAGAAAACGGTCCGTGTACTGCAGATCGCGCCGACGGTGGATCTTACCGAAGCGCAGCTTACCGCAAAACAGCGTCCGGTCATTGATTTTTTACAACAGACCGGTTATGCTACCGTCAAAGAGGTATGTTATTATTGCGGTGTGACCGAATCGGTCATCAAGACCTTGACGGACAAGGGGTATATCGAATCCTACCGCCAGCCGGTGGAGCTTCCGCCGGTCAAAAAATGGGCTGTTTCCTCCCCGAAAGAGATCACGCTTTCCGAAAAACAGCAGGAGATCACAGACGGCATTCTGAAATTGACCGATACCGGCAAGCCGCAGGCGGCGCTGCTTTACGGCATCACCGGAAGCGGTAAGACCCAAATCTACATCCGGTTGATCGATGCGGTGCTGGACAAAGGCAGACAGGCAATGATGCTTGTTCCCGAGATCGCATTGACACCGCAGATGGTATCCGGCTTTGAGGACCTGTTCGGTGACCGCGTTGCGGTGCTGCACAGCGGACTTTCGGTCGCAGAGCGTCTGCGCCAATGGAAACGCATCCAAAGCGGAGAGGCTAAGATCGTGATCGGTACACGCAGTGCGGTTTTTGCACCGTGTCACGATATCGGTATCATCATCCTGGATGAAGAAGGTGAGGCTTCCTACAAATCCGATTCCGCGCCGCGTTATCATGCAAGAGATGTTGCCGCTTTGCGCTGTGCCAAGCACAATGCGGTACTGCTGCTCGGTTCCGCAACGCCGTCGGTAGAAAGTTTTTACCGCGCTCAGAAAGAGCGTTACCATCTGTTTACGCTTGAGGAGCGTTACAGCAATGCGGTGCTGCCGCAGGTCACGCTGATCGATCTCAATGAGGAAGAAAAAGCAGGCAACTTCCTTTCCTGCAGCCGTAAACTGCAGTTTGAATTGGAAGAAAACTTGAAAAACGGCGAGCAGTCGATCTTATTGATCAACCGTCGCGGATACCGCAGTGCGGTGCAGTGCATGGAGTGCAAAGAGCCGCTGCAATGCCCGAATTGCGATGTGCCGCTGACCTATCATAAGGCAAACGGTCGACTGATGTGCCACTATTGCGGATACTCGCAGGAGTCTATCAACATCTGTCCGCATTGCGGCAGCGGTTACTTAAAGTATCTCGGACAGGGTACACAGAAGATCGAGGATGAACTGTCGCAGATGTTCCCCAAAGCGCGTATTTTGCGTATGGATACCGATTCCACCGGTTCAAGGCTCAGCTATGAGCAGAATTTCGCGGATTTTTCCGCCGGAAAGTATGATATCATGGTCGGTACCCAGATGATCGCAAAGGGCTTGGATTTCCCGAAAGTTACCTTGGTAGGTGTCATCAATGCCGATCAGGGACTGTTCTCTCCGGATTACCGCAGCCCGCAGCGGGTGTTTTCGCTGCTGTGTCAGGTGGTGGGAAGAAGCGGTCGAAGTGATATTCCGGGACGTGCGATCATTCAGACCTACGCACCGGATAACGATATCATCCGTTATGCAGCAAGACAGGATTACAGATCCTTCTATGAGTATGAGATCAGCTTCCGCAAAGGGATGCTTTATCCGCCGTTTTGCGATATCTGCAATGTGGGTTTTTCCGGAAAAGAGCCGGGGCATATCGAGCAGTCCGCAGAGCGTTTTGTTGCAGCGCTTTACCGCAATGCCGCTTCGGTGAATGAGAAGATCACCGTGCGAGTACTGGGCGTCACTCCGGCACCGCTTTACCGCATGAGCGGCAGATACCGCTACCGTGTGTTGATCAAATGCCGCTGTAATCCGGCATTCCGCACCGTGCTGTCCCAAACGGCAAAATGGTTTTTAAACCAAAACGAACACAAAAATATCACGCTGAGCATCGATATCAATGGTCAGGTGTAGTCATATAGCAAGAGAGGAATTTAACATGGCATTACGCAATATAGTAAAGGATACCGATGAGTTGCTGCACAAGAAGTCCCGTCCGGTGACCGAATTCAATCAGAAACTCTGGGATCTTTTGGAAGATATGGCGCAGACGATGTATAAAGCTGACGGTGTAGGCTTAGCAGCACCGCAGATCGGTATGCTGCGCCGCATTGCGGTCATCGATGTCGGTGACGGCATTGTAGAGCTGATCAACCCGGAGATCATTGCGTTCTCCGGCTCGCAGGTCGGTCAGGAGGGCTGTCTTTCCAGCCCGGGTATCTTTATGGATGTTGATCGTCCGATGAAGGTCACCGTACGTGCACAGGATCGCCACGGTGAGTGGTTCGAGGTCAAGGGCAAAGAGCTGTTTGCAAGAGCACTCTGCCATGAGATCGATCATCTGGACGGCATTCTGTTTATGGATCGCGCTGAGGAACAGACTGAAAAAGGTGTTCCGGTAAAGGTAAAACGCATTCCGAAAACAAAAGAGTGACGGAGGATAACCGAATGAAGATCATTTATATGGGTACTCCGGATTTTGCGGCGGTCAGCTTAAATGCGCTGCTGGATGCGGGTTACGATGTCATGGCTGTATTCACCCAGCCGGACAAACCGAAGGGCCGCGGACATAAGTTGGCCTTCTCTCCGGTCAAAGAGATCGCTGTGGCACACGATATCCCGGTATATCAGCCGACAACCTTAAAAAACGAGGAAATACAGCAGGTTATCCGTGATATGGCTCCGGATATGATCGTTGTTGTTGCATACGGTAAACTTTTACCGGAAGCAGTGTTAAATGTTCCGCCGCTGGGCTGTATCAACGTACACGGCTCGTTGCTGCCGAAATACCGCGGTGCTGCACCGATCCAGTGGAGTGTATTAAACGGCGATAAAGAAACCGGTATCACCACCATGTATATGGCAAAAGGCATGGATACCGGTGACATCATTCTGCAGGATGTTACCCCGATCGGTGAGGATGAGACCGCAGCGGAGCTGTTTGACCGTATGGCGGTGCTCGGTGCACAGACCCTGCTTAAGACCATTCCGATGCTTGAAGCTGGTACCGCACCACGCATTCCGCAGGATGAGGCTGAAGCTTCTCATGTTTCGATGCTGTCGAAAGATCAGGCACAGATCGACTTTACCAAGACTGCTGATGAGGTACATCATTTTATCTGCGGTATGTCAGATTGGCCGTGTGCGTTCACCGCAATCGACGGCAAACGCTTGAAGGTATATCGCAGCCACCGCAGCACGCTGACTTCCAAACAGTCTGCAGGCAGCGTTGTGGAAAGCAAGAAAGTTTTAACCGTAGTCTGTGGCGACGGCAAATGCGTCGAGCTGACTGAGGTACAGTACGATAATGGCAAGAGAATGGCAGCCGATGCATTTTTACGCGGACATTCCGTGGAGATCGGCACCGTTTTAGGTTGATCAAGATACGAAATATACAACAGGGAGTAATATCCTCCCTGTTGTATACAAAACAGGAGGAGATAACGTGGCAATGACGGCAAGACAGGCAGTACTGCATGCATTGGGAAGTGTATACGCAGAGGGTGCATATTCCGGTATTGTGTTGGATCATATGGTAAAAGGTTTGGGAACGGATCGCAGAGAGATCGGTTTTGTGACCCGACTGTTTTACGGTGTGCTCGAGCGCAGTGTGAC
>JBGUUN010000312.1:0-2030 GCA_045133555.1 Oscillospiraceae bacterium | reverse complement strand
TTGACCGGACGTTATTATAACGGTCCGGAGATCGCAGGCGAGCCGGTGGTCACCCGTCTGGATCAGACCATCAACTTCAACTGGATCTACACCAAACCGCATCCGGATGTCGATTACAAACAGTTCTGCGTATGCTGGACCGGTACTTTGTATCCGGAAGTTACCTTTGACGGTAATATCGGTCTGTCCAGCCTTGACAGCATGAAGCTGTACATCGATGACGAGCTGGTCGTTGACGGCTGGGGCGAGGGCAAAGATGCCAATCAGATGGTTCCGTTCCACTTTGAGGCACGTCATCACTATAAGATCCGTATCGAGTACCGCAACGATATGCGCGGCGTCCGTGTAATCTTCGGCTACAATAAGGGCAATGAGGACTTCTCCAAAGCACTGGCTGCTGCAAAAGATGCTGATCTCGTTATCGCATCGATGGGTGATTCCATGGAGACCTCCGGTGAGAACTTCGACCGTGTTGACTTAAATCTCCCGGGTCATCAGTTGAATCTCTTAAAAGAGATCTATGCGGTCAACCCGAATGTTGTTTTGGTCACCCAGACCGGTCGTCCGACCTCCGCTGTTTGGGAGCAGGATCATATCCCGGCAATGCTGGAAGGCTTCTTCCCGGGTGAAAGAGGCGGCGAGGCTCTGGCGAAGATCTTATTCGGTGATGTTAACCCGTCCGGCAGACTGCCGTACTCGGTACCGCGCACCGTCGGTCAGATCCCGTGTCATTACGGCAGATTCCCGGCAGGCGGCAGACGCTATGTCGAGATGGACTATAACCCGCTGTATCCGTTCGGCTTCGGTCTTTCCTACACCACCTTCGAATACAGCAAGATGACCCTTTCTTCTCATGAGATCCCGGTAGACGGCAGCGTTGACGTAACCTTCACCGTTACCAATACCGGTAAAGTTGCAGGTAAAGAGGCAGCTCAGGTTTATATCCACGATACCTTCTCCTCCACCGTTAAGCCGATCAAAGAATTGGCCGGCTTCAAGAAGGTCGAACTGCAGCCGGGTGAGAGCAAAGAGATCACCATTACCATCGGTTATAAACAGCTGCGCACCTTGACCTCCAAGATGGAATGGGTCGTTGAACCGGGCGAATTTGATGTAATCCTCGGCAACAATGCGACCAATATCTTAGATCAGGATAAGTTCATCGTAAAATAAGTTAAAATCAGCTACGGTGAAAGAGCAGATCGGAAGATTTGCTCTTTTACCGTTTTTCAAAGGAGTACCGTTATGTCATTTGGGAAGGTTATTTCCTGTTTCAAAGCACACGCCGTTTTGATCATTGCATCGCTTGCGGCGCTTGTTTCCTGCTTTTTTGTTTTGCCGGATATGGGATATCTGGCGTATCCGGATTATAAAGTGCTGTGTTTGCTGTTTTGTCTGATGGCTGTGGTAGCCGGATTGCAGAAGGCAAACCTGTTTACCGTACTAAGTGAACGGATCGGCGCCAAGATCAAACGCATCCGTGCAATGGGACTGTTTTTGACCCTGCTTTGCTTCTTCTCGGCAATGTTTGTCACCAATGATGTAGCACTCATCACCTTTGTCCCGTTTGCGATCATGGTACTTTCCGCAGTCGGCAGAAAGGATCTGATCATCTATACCGTGGTGCTGCAGACGGTCGCTGCAAACCTCGGCAGTATGGCGACCCCGATCGGAAATCCGCAGAATCTGTATCTTTATGAGAAATATCAGATTCCGGCAGGCGATTTCTTTCTGCTGACCTTGCCGGTCACTGCGGTGAGTCTGGTGCTGCTGTGTGCCTGCTGGCTGTTTGTAAAGAATGATCCGATCGCAATGCAGCAAAAAGAGCAGTACAGTTCATTGAACAAGCGGGAACTGATCTTATATGCGGCATTGTTTGTACTTTGTCTGTTTTGTGTTCTGCGTGTACTGGATTATCGCATCTTAACCGCAGTTGTGGCAGTTGTATTGATTCTTTTTGACCGCAAGCTGTTTGCCAAGGTGGATTACGGTCTGCTGTTTACCTTTTTGGCGTTCTTTATCTTTGTCGG
>JBGUUN010000311.1:0-5969 GCA_045133555.1 Oscillospiraceae bacterium | reverse complement strand
ATCAAAGCCAACGGTTATGCACCGGAAATTCGGGAAAAGAAAGTCAAAAATGCTTAAAATTCCAAAAGTCGGAAATCCATTGTGATTTCCGACTTTTTTTGCCTTTGAGTTATTCATATCAATTTACTATTTTCTTATCTAAACATACGCATAAACTTATCCTATTTCGCCTTCTTTTGCTTTTTTGAAAAAAGTTTGTAAAATGCAAAGAAATGCCGTAAATTCCTATGTTTTTGAAGTGTCAAAGAACCTTTTTTGAACAATTTGTAAAATAAAACCGTGTTTTGGGTCATTGACTTCCAAAGACAAATCGTATATACTAAAATAGATGATATTCGGGTTTGTGTGAAGTAGGGATTTGAGCGCCCCCGAAACACACGCCGCGTATTAACAAAAATACCTATAAGAGAGGGAATTTCTGTATGGACTTTTTAATTGGCATTGCTATCTTAGCTGCCCTTCTCGCTCTCGGTTACGCTGCTTACTCTTTCTTCTATGTAAAGAAGATGGAAGAGGGTACTGACCGCATGAAAGAGATCGCAGCTGCGATCCGTCTGGGTGCTAACACCTTCATCAACTACGAGTACAAGATCATTGCGATCATCGCTGCTGTAGTTGCTGTTGCTTTAGTACTCTTAATCTCCTGGCAGTCTGCTATTGCATTCTTAATCGGTGCTACCATGTCTGCTTGCGCTGGTTACGTTGGTATGAAAGTTGCTACCTATGCAAACGTTCGTGTTACCAACAAAGCTCGTCTGACCGGCAACCTCGGTGATACCTTAAAAGTTGCTTTCCGCGGCGGTTCCGTAATGGGTCTGTCTGTTGGCGGTTTCGCACTGTTAGGTATCTTCATCGTTTACATGATCTTCGGTTTCGGCTTAGGCCAGATCTCCGAGATCGCTGCAGGCGATATGAATGTTAACTGGTTAGGTCTTGAGGCTCCGTTTACCATGACCGTTTCCTGCTATGCTCTCGGCTGTTCCATCATTGCGATGTTCAACCGTGTAGGCGGCGGTATCTACACCAAGGCTGCAGATATGGGCGCAGACCTGGTTGGTAAAACCGAGGCTCACATTCCGGAAGACGATCCGCGTAACCCGGCTACCATCGCTGACAACGTAGGCGATAACGTAGGTGACGTTGCAGGTTTAGGTTCCGACTTACTCGAGAGCTACGTTGGTGCTATCATGTCCGCTGTTATCTTAGCTTGCGAGCTTTTCAGAAGCCAGGCTACCGATATCGCAGACGGCTTACTGCACAACATGATGCTCTACCCGGTTGCATTCGCTGGTGCAGGCTTAATCTCCTGTGTACTGGGTATCGCATTCTTACTCCTCAAACGTAAATTATCCGACAACCCGCATCACGAGCTGAATATGTCCACCTGGGTATCCGCTGGTCTGACCATCGTTCTCGGCTTAGTTATCACTCAGGTTATGTTCCGCGGCTTCGATGCTACCACCCTGACCAACGCAGGCTTCAAACTCGGCGCATGGTCTCCGTGGGTTTCCGCTGTTATCGGTATCTTATCCGGTATCATCATCGGTATGTTTGCTGAGTACTACACCAGCTACGACTACAATCCGACCAAACGTATCGCACAGGCTTCCGTTGAGGGTTCGGCGCTCACCATCACTCAGGGTATGGCTGTCGGTATGAAATCCTGTATGCTGCCGGTAATCGTTCTGGCACTGGCAATCTATGTTTCCTACGCTCTGTCCGGTATGTACGGCGTTGCTTGCGCTGCACTGGGTATGTTAAGCTTCGTATCCGCTACCGTATCTGTTGATACCTACGGCCCGATCTCTGACAACGCAGGCGGTATCGCAGAGATGAGCTTCTTAGAGGAAGGCGTTCGCTCCATCACCGATAAACTTGACTCCGTTGGTAACACCACCGCAGCTATCGGTAAAGGCTTCGCAATCGGCTCCGCAGCTTTAGCTACCATGTCGATGATGACCTCTTATTTATACTCCTACACTCCGGCTGACCAGTCCATCCTCTTAAACCTGATCGAGCCGATGACCTTAGCAGGTGCTTTAGTCGGTGCTGCATTACCGTACTTATTCTCCGGTATGCTGATCGAGGCTGTAGCAAAAGCTGCAAGAAGAATGGTTGTCGAAGTTCGCCGTCAGTTCAAAGAGATCAAAGGCTTACTGGAAGGCGAAGTTTTACCGGACTACAAGACCTGTATCGAAATTTCTTCTCAGGGCGCTCTGAAAGAAATGCGTGTTCCGGCAATCATGTCCATTTTAGTTCCGATCGTATGCGGCTTCTTATTCGGTGCTGAGTTCGTTGGCGGTATCTTAATCGGTTCCACCATCTCTGCTATCATGTTAGCAATCTTCACCGGTAACGCAGGCGGTGCTTGGGACAACGGTAAAAAATACATCGAGACCGGCATTATTGAGGGCAGTGGCAAAGGCTCCCCGGCTCACGACGCAGCAGTTGTTGGTGACACTGTAGGTGACCCGTTAAAAGACACCGTTGGTCCGTCTTTAGACATCTTCATCAAGATCATGTCCACCGTATCTCTGGTTGCTGTAACCGTATTCAGCAAATACAATGTAATCGATCTCCTGTTCAAATAAGATCGAATTCACAAGATTTCAAAAACCGATACCGGATTTCCGGTATCGGTTTTCTTGCTTTTTCTTCCGTTTTTCTATAAATCAATTGCACAAGAGAGAGATTTATGCTATCATTATACTAAAAGGGGGAATGGATCTATGTTTACTTTTAATCCTTACATCGACTGTAGATTAACCGGCGACGATTTCGACGGCAACTTCTCTAACGGTCTTTCTATGACACATAGTGAAACATGGCGCAATCTGACCGCAGGTGATGATAACACATATACCGACGCAAAGGGACATCACTTTACCTTAAAAGCGATCCCGGACAAAGAAGCAGCACGCTATTCCACCGTGATCCGCAACGATTCGGCTGAACCGATCTCGATCGAGATGATTTCTTCTTTTGCTTGTAAACTCGGCGAATTCGATAAACTTTGGCGTTTACAGAGCTTCTGGAGTGCCGAAGGCAAGATCAAGGTCGACTCTCTGGTCGATCTGCATATGCTGCCTTCCTGGAGCGGCTACGGCCTGCGCAGCGAGAAATTCTTCAATCTTGGTTCTTTACCGGTCAGAAAATACTTCCCGTTTGCTGCGCTTGAAAACAGCAAAACCGGCGAATTCCTCGGTATTATGTTAAGCTGGGCAGGCTCCTGGCAGTTTGAACTTATGAGCAGCAACAGAGAATACTATCTCACCTGTGGTCTGGCAGACTATGATACCGGTCATTTCATGAAAACACTCCAGCCGGGTGAATCCTTTGAAACGCCGCAGGCGATCGTGGCTGTAGGCAACTCTTTTGAAGATGTCTGCCGTAAACTGATCACCGCACAGCATCCGGATATCTCGCCGGTGGATGAAGGCATGCCGATCATCTTCAACGAATTCTGCACCACCTGGGGCAATCCGAGCGAAGAAAATCTGCGCAAAATCGTTTCCTGCCTGAAAGGTAAGGACTTACGTTATCTTGTCATCGACTGCGGTTGGTATAAGATCAGTTCCGATTGGGGCTGTGAGCAGGGCGAATGGGAACCGAATGCCGAGATGTTCCCGAACGGCTTAAAATCGGTCTGTGACGAGATCCGTGCCGCAGGCATGATTCCGGGTATCTGGTATGAGATGGAAGTTATCGGCCGCGACACCGAAATTTATGATTCCGAAAAAGAACATATGCTGCACCGCAGCGGCTGCCCGATCAGCACCGATAACAGACGTTTCTGGGATATGAACGATCCGTGGGTCATCGATTATCTGACTGAGAAGCTGATCAAGCGCATCAAAGAATGCGGCATCGGCTACTTAAAAGTAGATTACAACGACAGCATCGGTCTTGGCTGTGACGGTGCGGAATCCTTAGGTGAAGGTTTACGCCGTCAGATCGAAGGCAGTGTTGCTTTCTTCAAAAAGATCAAACAGGAGATTCCGGAGCTGGTCATCGAATGCTGTTCCTCCGGCGGTCACCGCTTAAATCCGCAGATGCTGGAAATCGTTTCCCAAGCCAGCTTCTCGGATGCGCATGAAACGGAATATATCCCGATCATTGCAGCAAATCTTCACCGTGTCATGATGCCGAAACAGTCGCAGATCTGGGCTGTTTTGCGTGCAAACGATTCCGACACCCGCTTACAGTACTCGCTGATCAACACCCTGCTTGGCAGAATGTGCTTAAGCGGTGACATCTACGATCTGACCGAAGCACAGTGGAAGTTAGTGGAAGATGGTATGGCGTTTTATAAAAAAGCTTCCGATATCATTGAACATGGTGATACCGTTTACAATGTCTGCACCGCAGAGGTCATGGTTGATCCGCACGGTAACCAGCTTGTTCTGCGTAAATACGGAAACCGTACTTTGGCGGTTGCACATCGTTTTGCCGATTCCATTCCGGTCGATATGTCCTTCAAAGAGGGTAAAACCGTACTTGAAACCTACGGCAATGCCGATCGCGACTTCTCCGCGCAGGCTTGGATCGTACAGGATAACTAAGGAGATTTTATATGAACCAAAAGGATCTTAACCGCATCCGAAATCTTGCAAAGGAGCAAGCTGAAATTGCAAACAGCGATGCGATGCAAAAACTCTTCAAAGAATGGAATGCGCACGGTAGTTTCTCGGGTGATCGTCCGATGGTCACCGTCGAACTGTGGACTTTCATTCAGGATGTTGTACCGGCATTGATGCAATGCGAAACCGAGGAAGGCAGAAAATACGAACAGATGCTGCTTTCCAACATCGTCAATCACAAGTTCTTCCATGACGATACCGTTGTCAGAGACTTTGTTCCGTTCGCCTACGGCGGTTACTTCAAACCGTTTGATATGGATATCCACATCACCCACACCGACGGTGTCGGACATCAGTTCGGTCACGATATCAAAGACCTCGAAGAGGACTTCCACAAATTAAAACCGTCCACCTTCGGTATTAATCCCAAAGAGGATACCCACCGTCAGATGGAGATCTGGAACGAGATCGCCGGTGATATCCTTCCGGCTAAACTGGTCGGTTCCTCGCTTTACGCCGTTCCGACACAGAACATCGTACACATCATGAGCATGGAGGACATGTATATGGCTATGTACGATGCCCCGGAACTGTTTTTGAAGATGATGGATATGCTGGCGGACGACTATCTGGCATACTATGATCTGATGGAGAAGGAAGGTATCCTGCTGCCTACCGTCGGATCCGAAGGCGTGGCACAGGGCAGTTACTGCTTTAACAACATCCTGCCGCGCGAAAACATATCCAAGACCACCGATGTATGGGGCTTCTTAGACTCTCAGGAAACCTCCTCCATCTCTCCGGATATGTTTAAGGAGTTTATCTTCCCTGCTTATGAGAAGCTTGCAAAACGCTATGGCATGCTCTCCTACGGCTGTTGTGAACCGGTAGATCCGATCTACGACAACTGCTTATCCACTTTACCGAATCTGCACCGTGTGTCCATCTCTCCGTGGTGTAATGAGGAAATTATGGGTGAACGTCTGCAGGGCAAGCCGATCGTATATCACCGTAAGCCTGCTCCGAACTTCATCGGTGTCGGCACCACGCTTGACGAAGATGCGCTGCGCGCCCATATCCGTAAGACAGTAGATGCTGCAAAAGGCTGTACGCTTGAATTCACCCAGCGTGATGTCTACACCATCAACAAGGATCTTGCAAAGGTCAAACGCTATGTCGAGATCATCCGCGAAGAAAGCGAACATCACATCAAATAACAAAAACTCCGCATCGGTTGGCTTAACAGTGATAAGGAACTAATTTACTTATCAACTGTTAGCTGACGGTTTCCGGGGTGCATATGGACAAATCCCGTCTGGTTTCTAACAGGAAGTCAGATGGGATTTTTGCTTATTATTTGATTTTGGAGGACATACCATGAAAACCTTA
>JBGUUN010000310.1:0-2143 GCA_045133555.1 Oscillospiraceae bacterium | reverse complement strand
GCCAGCGGATTTGCCGACCAGAACGACTCGGGTACCGGCGGCGACATCATCGGTGCATGCTTCTCCGAAGGCAAATTCTGGGGACAGTATACCAACACGATGGCGAGTGTCGTTCTGACCAAGGAAGACAAGCTGGTTGTCGGATGGCTGCCCGACTGGTCCAAATATACGAATATCCGAGACGGAATGCAGTTTGGTCCCGTTCTCGTTGATAAGGGCAAGAATCTGATCGACGAAGCATCCGGCGGCGGTTGGGGTTACCATCCGCGTGCAGCAATCGGTCAGCGCGAGGACGGTGCAATCATCATGATCGTCATCGACGGCAGAGTGGATCCTTACCCGCTCGGCTGTACTCTTTGGGAAATGGCTGATATGATGGTCAAGTACGGTGCTGTCACCGCAGGCGGCTGTGACGGCGGTTCGTCCGTTGTCCTCGGCTATGGCGATGACATCCTCAACTGCAACTCTTCTGCCAATCCTGACTACGGCAGAAAAATACCGAATGCATTTTTGGTACGATCCAAAAAGAGTGAGAAAAACTGATACTGCTGTATCGCATAATTGAAAATAGCACGTAAATTGCTAAAAAAACAATCCTGTCTACCCTGGTTTCTCAATGGCATTGATTCTTTTTGGAATCTGTTGTTTCCTGTCTTTCAGCAATTTTCGTGATATAAATAAACATCCAAAAGGAGAATACCATGACACAACGGAGACCCTCAGAAGAAAAAATCTGGCTTAAGCATCTCCCGAAAGAACAACTGGAATCGGAAATGGCGTATCAAACGCTGTATGATACCGTATCCCAGGTCTGTAATGATTACCCTGACAACAAGGCGATCTACTTTTACGGTACTTCCATCAATTATACGCAAATGAAGGTCAAAATCGAAGAACTGGCCTCTTCATTCTATGGACTCGGTATCAGAGAAGGCGATATGGTATCCTTCCTCGCCCCCACCACACCGGAAACCATCTTTTGCCTGTATGCGCTGAACAAACTCGGCGCGATCCCGAACTTTATCGATCCCCGTATGGATGTGAACCGCATTCTTGACGCCGCAGAAGGCGTTCACTCCAGACTTCTTATCACCATTGATATTGCATGGCCGAAAGTTGCAAAAATTCTCGATCAGCTGACCGTTGAAAAGATCATTACGATGTCCCCGTACATCTCACTCAAAACGATTCCGCGTCTGATCATGAATCTGAAGACGAAGCTGCCGAAGATCCCGTACAGCGATAAGATCCTGACTTGGGATCAGCTTCTTGCAGCCGGAAAGGGTGTTTCCGCCACGCCCAAGGCAGAATATAAAGACGGGTCCATCGCAGCTATTACCTATACAGGTGGTACAACCGGTACACCGAAAGGCGTACTTCTTACCAATGACGGCTTGAACACGATGGCAGAAAGTTTCCGCCGATCCGGTGTTGATCATGAAAACAACGATAGATTTCTTGAAATCATGCCAATCTTTGCGTCATACGGAATCGGATGCGGCGTTCATATGCCTATCTCCTTCGGTCTTGAACTGATTGTTATTCCGAAATTTACGCCTGATCAACTCGGCGGAATGATCAAGAAGTATAAGCCCAACCACATGATGGCTGTTCCTTCTTTCTACGAACAGATCATGCACTCCAAGGCACTTTGGGATGTTGATCTGTCATTTCTCAAAACAACCGGTTGCGGCGGCGATACGATGAATCCGGGTCTGCAGGCACGCTTCAACAAGTTCATGAAGGAGCACGGCGGTCTGTATCCGCTGTCTCAAGGATACGGTCTGTCCGAAATGAGCGGTGCAGCAACCTGTTGCTTCAGTGCCATCTACAAGGACGACTCCTGCGGTATCCCTCTGCTTGCTACCACTCTCGGTATTTTTGATCCCGATACCGGCGAAGAACTTGGTTATAACCAGGAAGGTGAAGTATGCGTCACCGGTCGAAACATGATGGTCGGTTACTATAATAAGCCTGACGAAACCGCTGAAATTATGCAGAAGCATGCTGACGGTACCACTTGGATTCATACGGGTGATGTCGGTGTCATCGACGAGGACGGTTTTGTCTTCATCCGCGGCAGAATCAAACAAATTATCATCAAGTTTGACGGTCACAAAGTCTTCCCCGTTTCCATTGAAGG
>JBGUUN010000309.1:0-4858 GCA_045133555.1 Oscillospiraceae bacterium | reverse complement strand
GGCGTATGGGAGGACAGGTTGACAAAATAGCTGGAGACACGGTTTTTGAGCAGCTTGGCTTTGCCGACATAAATGATCTCATTCTCTTTGTTTTTCATCAGATACACGCCCGGCTCCATCGGCAGGCTATGCGTTTTCTCCCGCAAACGCAGGATGGTCGGTGTTTCGGCTGCTCCCATCTTCTCCTCCTGTTACATTGCTTTCATCTGTACCGGCTCAAAAACCTGCACCGGCACCGATGCAAAGCGTTTTAATATCTTTTCTTTGATCTTCGGCAGCATCACCGCCTCGGTCGCATAATGTCCTGCCGAAAGCATGGTCATGCCGCTTGCCGAAAGATCGGCAAAATAGTTATGCTTAAGTTCACCGGTCAGATAAGCATCCGCACCGCAAAGAGCAGCATCCGCCGCATAATCCGATCCGGCACCGCCGACCAATGCGACCGTTTTTACTTCGCGGTCACCCTCCCACCAGATGAGTGCGGTGTGCAGCTTCTGTTTGACATAAGCCGCAAACGCTTCCGGCTGCATCGCAGCTTCCAGCGTACCGATCCTGCCCAGATCATCCTCACCGAATGCATGCACTTCTTTCAAGTCCAGCACACGGCACAGACAGTCATTGACGCCGTTTTTTGCCAGATCCAGGTTGGTATGTGCGCAGATCAGAGAGATATCGTTCTTAACCAGTTTGGCAACGACAGAATCGTCGCATACCGCAAAAAGCGGTGCAAAGATCAGCGGATGGTGTGCGATGATCAGGTTGGCCTTGACCTTGATCGCATAGTCGACTACATCTTCGGTGCAGTCGAGTGCGGTCACGATACCGGTCACGGTATGGTTCTTACTGCCGGTCTGCAATCCGGAATGATCCCAGGAGCACTGGGTTTCAAACGGTGCCCATTCATCGATCAGCGCATAGATATCACCGACCGTGACCGACGGTGCCACAGAGGCAACGATACGGTCTGCAAGCGCAAACATCTCGGCAGCTTCCGCTTGCTTGCTTTCGGACTTTGCCATACCCATTGCCGCTTTTTTGAGTCTGCCGGAAACAACATTCAGATACTGCTTTGCCATTTCACTTTCGTTTTCCATGACCTTACCGACCTGCGCAAAGAATTCATCTATTGCAACAGCCTCTCCGGTATATACCGCTTTGATAACGGTATACAGGTGATTTTTATCTACGATCGGAATCTCTTCTACGATCGAATAGCCTTTACGGTACAAAGCCTTACGCAGATACGGGATCTGGGTCATCGGCTGCAAAATCAGACATTTTTCTGCATTTTTAAGCCAATCGGCACGTCCGATCAAGGTGTCGATCAGCTCGCCGCCCATACCGCAGATCATAACATCGGTGATGCGGTTTTGCTCTTCCTCGGTCAATGCATCCAAGCCGTCGGACAGGCGGGTCACAATGGACTCCTGCAGACGGTAGGCTTCAATGGTACGGTTTGCATTTTCCAGCGGTCCTTCGTTGATATCCATCGCCATGCCGCCGCTTATTTTACCCATCTGCATCAACGCACACGGCAGATAGGCATGGTCGGTACCGACATCGCATACATATGCGCCGTCTCTTACCAGCGATGCGGCCGCATAAAGTCTTTCATCCAAAACAATGCTCATACAAGCTCCCTCTTAAAACACAAAAATCTTACACGCAATGACCACACCGATGCCGGCCAAATAAAACAGCTCATTGACACGGTCGGTCTCATCAAGCTCCTCACGGTTGACAAACAGATACAGTCCCTCTGCCGCCGCCATAGCAAGGCAGGCTACGTAAAACACCGCATCGAAATACTGCGGATAGCAAAAGCGTGCGATCACAGCAGCGATCACAGCAAGTACCAATAATGTATTCTTAAATCCTTTACTCATCGATATCCTCCAACAAAGTTTCCTAGCGCATCTGCTCCGATCCTCTCTATTTACCGCCAACAGATACAATACGCTGTTTTCATTATAGCATAAAAGCCATGAAAGTACAAGAAAAACCGCCCCTTTTACAAGGGACGGTTTTTGGATCATTTGACTCTTTCGTAAAAATTTCCGAAATAATAGCTTGCCAGGCACAGATAGATACCGCCGTCGTATTCAAAGCAGAAAAACAGCTGGCTGTACGGATCGTAAATCATAAAATCGCCGCCGGTAATAAAACCGATATCGCCTGCAAAACCCGGCTGACAGTCGATGTACGCAGGACTCGATCCGGTTTCATCAACCAAAGAAAGGAAGTAGGTGCAGCCTGCCGGATCGATCATATAAGCACCGTCGGAAAAAATGCGGATCGGCTTATCGCTCTTATTCTGGAAATAGATATTGGTGCCGGGCAGCACATCCGTCTTATTCGGGCAGGTGATCAGAATATTCGGCTCAGCGGAGGCGGAAACATATTCCACCTTGACCTGATTGGAGAATGCACCGATGGATTTTGCGGTCTTGGACTTACATACCGCACGGATCGCAAAATAATAGGTACCGCTTTGCTCCACGGTATATTTCAGAGTCGGCTCTTTGCGGTTTTTCGAGATCGCAGTCCATTTTCCGTCCTTACCGATCTTCTGATAGATATCATAACCGTTAGCGCCGGATACTTTACTGCCGGTCAAAGTGATCGTTTTGCCTTCAGCCGTCTCTTTTTCTTTTACCGAAAGCTTCGGTTTGGACAGCGTTCTGACCTTGACCTCAGCGGATTTGGAGCTGAATACATATTTACCGTCGACTTTCTTAAATGCAGCGACCGCGTAGGAAGCCACACCTTTGGCGTTGGAATCGGTAAAGGTAAGGGTCTTTGTACCAAAGATATTTTTCAATGTGGTCCATTTGCCGCCGGAAGTCTTTTTGTATACACGGTAACCGGATGCACCGCTTACCTTATTCCAGGACACCGTCACGGTTTTTGCGGTCACTTTGACATCGGTTTTGATCTTCGGTGCGGATAAAGCAGCTTTTTCGCTCACCGCAGCACTCCGGACAGCTGCCGGATTCACATCGGCAAAAACACCGGTCACCGGCACCATGCAAAGCACCATGACCATTGCCAGAAGCAGGCTCAAGATTTTCTTTTTCATAAAAACATCTCCTTTTTGAATAGGGATCCCTATCCTGTTTTATTCCAGTATACACATAAAAAAATCTTTTGTCAAGCGGAGAAAACCACCGCCTCAAAAGACGGTGGTTTTTCATCAAAACTTGATATGCATATATCCGTCGGCATCCTGCCAATGGACCAAAAAGCCCGCTCCGTGCGAACAGAAAATGGAGTCCGGGGAATGTTCGACATCCGCAACGGCAGAGTATGAAGCGGCTTTGACCGCCTCCTCCTGACGTTTTTCACCGCAAGGCTCATAGCCGTCGAACAAAAGCTGCATCGTTCCTTTTCCGCCGGAAAAGGCTGCAAGCTCCTTCGGATAGTCAAATAACATCGCCGCAGCCGCACGTCCCGAAAGTTCGGCGTACATTCCGCTGTCATCCGTCTCCGGCGCATCGGTCACCGCACCCATCTTGGAAAAATCGGTGATCACACGGCCCAGCAGATGATTCGGCACCGATACCGTAAATCTGCACCACGGCTCAAGCAGGATCGACTGTGCTTTCATCAACCCCTGGCGCAATGCACGGCAGGCTGCCTGCTTTAAGTCGCCGCCCTCGGTATGCTTCAAGTGTGTCGCACCCGCAAGCAGCGTGATCTTCACATCGGTCAGCGGTGCACCGATCAGAACACCGAGCTTATCGGTTTCCTGCAGCATGGTCAAAATCAGATTCTGGTCATTTTTACCGACCTCATCGACACTGCAGGCACTGTCATACACAATACCGCTTCCGTTTGGCAGCGGTGTGATGCGCAGATGTACCTCGGCATAATGTCTAAGCGGCTCGTAATGACCGCAGCCGCGCACCTCGCCTTTGACGGTCTCACGGTAGATCGGAGTACATTCGCCAAATCCCACCGGATAACCAAAGCGTTCCAATGCGAGCGCCTGTAAGACCTCAAGCTGCACCTTACCCATCGTACAAAGCGATATTTCACCGGTCTGTGCGGCATATTCCACCTGTAAAGACGGCTCCTCCTCGGCAAGCTCGGTAAAATCCTTGAGTACCTGCTGCATCGGAATCTGTGCATCGTAAGTAACCGCGGTTTTCATCAAAGCGGTCATCTTATAATCCGACGGCTTTCGCGTCAGATACGCTGCATCACCGAGCACCTCGCCCACCTTGGCACTGATACCGCAGATGGCTGCCAGATCACCGGCTTTTGCCTGCGGTACAGACTGTAATTTGGCACCGAAGCACTGTCTGATCTCCGCGACCTTCTGCGGCCCGACTGCGGTCAGAATACTGTCACGTGCCGAAAGCGTGCCGGATTCGATGCGGATATGATACCAACGCTGCCCTGATTTATCGCGGGTCAAGCGATATACCTTTGCCGCAAACGACAGTTTTTCTCTCTCGGTGCAGTCATCCCGCACCCAGATCGGCAGCGCATCCATCCATGCTTTGACGCCGATATCCAAAAGCGCACTGCCGCAGCCGATCGGTACGATCTTTCCGCTTTCAAATAAAGCAGCAGCCTGCTGCTGCCAGAAAGCATCGTCACCTTCGCCTGCAAAAAACAGTTCCATCAGATCTTCCTGCTCCGATGCAAGGGTCTCCTTAAAATCATCCGATAAGGACAATATCCCTTCCGCTGCAATCTGCGGCAGTGCAGTCATTGCTGCGATCTGCGCTTTGACCGCATCCACATCCGCACCGACACGGTCGGTCTTATTGATAAAAAAGAAGGTCGGGATCTGCAGCGCATGCAAAAGCTGCCAGACCGTTCTGGTATGTCCCTGTACGCCTTCCACCGC
>JBGUUN010000308.1:0-4319 GCA_045133555.1 Oscillospiraceae bacterium | reverse complement strand
TTATATACCAATCACGGCAGCCATGCCATGATCTATAAAAACGGCAGATACACCGCCGCATTTGAGATCCCGCTGTTTGCGTATACCACCGTCGATTCGGTACAGTTTGAGCAGGATGGCGTGATCAGCACGCAGAACATCGACGAGTATCTCTATCCGAAAGAGGAGTACATCCCCACCGTCACCGCAAATTTCGGCGGCAGTTCCTCTGTATTACGTAAAAACGGCAGAGAAACGGCGATAAAAACCTTCCGCGGTAATGTCACTGTGGATATCAAACAAACTCCGGTTGAGACCACCATTCGTTCCGTGGTCATCGAAGAACGGTTAAACGGCAATCTCCTCTCCACCACCGAACTTTCCTTAAACAAAGAAGAAGCGTGGGAGGCGTCCGGCAATACCAGACCGACAGAGGATGCCGATGCGCTGTATCCGGCACACTATTCTCATGTACTGGACAGTTACAAAGTCGAAATCCCATACGGCAGTGCCTATGAGATGACCGTAATCGTGACCGACGGAAACGGGCTGATACACCGCGTGACCGTTGACAGTGAAACAATCGATGCAAACGGTGATATCGGTAAGCGGCGCGAGGATTGGTACAACAATTATGCTTCGATCTACACCGCCGACGGCGAATGTTTATATCAAATCGAATACGACAAAGTCGGATAAAGCGAAACCCCTCCCATACGGGAGGGATTTTTATTTGAAAGCGATTACTTCTCCGGCAGGTAAAGTTTCTTGCCTGCGTGTATCACAGTTGAATTGAGGTCATTGAGCTTCATGATCTCGGTATATCGCGTCCCCGAGCCAAGCTGTTTTGCTGCAATGCTCCACAGCGTATCGCCGCGTTTGACGGTGTAGGTCTTTGCACCGACGGTGACCTTACAGGTATAATCTTTACCGTAAAGCGTAGCGGTAATGGTTGCAGTACCGGCTTTCTTGGCGGTGATTTTTCCGTTTTGATCAACGGTCACGATATTCAGGTTGCTGGATTTCCACACAGCGGTAGAACCGGAGTTGAAATAAAGAGTCTGTGACGAACCTTTCTTCAAGGTAATCGCCGTTTGATTTATGGCAAGCGGAATAAATTTCGCTTGATTTTTTAACACATCCTGTTCGGCATAGGAACCCGGCACACCATAAAACGCTTGAATCCGTCCATCAAAGTAATCAAAATGATCCATATTGGTAACAGTTGGTGGGATAACAAAGCCTTTGACACGCACACCGCCGTCCATTGCGATGGAGGTAACGCCATCCGGGATATAAATAAAGTTATTATCGCTGATCTTACAGCCGAGGATAACGCCGTTGATGATGATTGCATCTTTTCCTTGGAATTTTTTGGTAAGCCACGGAGTAAGCGAAAATGCACGATGTCCAATATCTTTCAGCGACGACGGAATGGTAATATCCGATAACTTCTCACAATTCCAAAACGCCGAATAGCCCAGCGTGGTCAGCCCTTCCGGCAGCACAATGCGCTCCAAAGCATAACAGCATGAAAATGCGCTATTTCCAATTTCGGTCACACTATTGGGAATCGTAATCTCATTCAAGTTTTTACAAAAGTCAAATGCACGATTGCCGATCTTAACCAGCGTAGACGGTAAAACCACCTTTTCCAAACCAATACAATCCCGAAAGGTACCAGTCGCTATTTCGGTAACACCTTCCGGAATCACAATTTCTCGCAGACATTTACACTCTTTAAAAGCAGCCCCTATCTTATGCACGCCGGATGGAATCCGAATCCGCTCCAACGCCGCAAGCCCACAGAAACTATCACCGATTTCTCTCAACGAGTTCGGTAAAACAACTTCTTTTATCTTGGTATTTGTTTCATTATACTCGGTAAACAATCTGCTTCGAATCGACACCACACCATTCGGAATCACTACTTTTTCCTGCTGTTTAACCGCATCCGAGATACCGATCAAAACATGGTTCAGGATATGAAAGTCTTGATTGGCATAAGTGTTTTTATACCATAAGGTCGTGTTAAAGGTCGAATCTTCAAAATCGATCAACGTTTTCGGAATGATCAGATTCGACAAACGATCGCAGCGATAGAACGCACAGCCTTCCAGTCTTGTCACCGAGTCCGGGATCACAATATGATCCAGATAATAGTTTCTGCAAAATGCCTGCCAACCGATCTCCTGTAATCCTTTCGGAAGATTGATCTTTTTTAGATAACTGCAGCAGGAAAAAGCATAGTCACGAATCACCTTTACCGTATCCGGAAGAACGACTTCTTTTACAGTTTTGTTTTTATAAAACGCATACTGTCCTATCTCGGTCACCCCATCCGGAACTACAACCACCGCATCGTTTCCGGTATACTTTTTGAGCACACCGTTTTTGATCACAAAATCCTCCTTTGCGGTATCGGCAAACACTGCCCCCGGCACCAATGCAAACACCATCATCACCGCCAATAGGGCAGCAAGCCATCTCTTCAACATTTGATTCCACCTCCAATATTCATTTTCTGTCATATCTTTCCTACGTCTTTATTATATATTTCGTTATGACAAGGACGTAAATTGGGGTGAAACGAAACAACTCCCACCGGATATCGGTGGGAGTTCAAATCGGTTTTGATTAGTCTTCGAATACGCCTTTGAGCGGATGTTTCACCATCGGAACTTCGCGCTCATATTTGGTTTCCAGATCCAGGAACGCACGGGTCTCGTTTGCTTTACGGAAGCTCTCTAAGATCTCTAAAACGTGCAGAGTCTGGTGGTAATTTGCACGGAACTCTCTGCCGGTCTGCAGTGCTTTCGCCATATCTGCAATACCTAAGCCACGGGAGTTCTCCGGATAGTCAAAGCACAGCGGGATCTCTTTATAGGTTCCGTCTTCCGGACGCAGCAGCTTAACCGGACCGCCGAAGCCGTTCGGATCCGGAACGATCAGGGTACCCTCGGTACCGTAGATCTCGATCTTGCAGCCATCGTTATGGTATACGTCAAAGGTGGTGAAGATGGTACCGATCACACCGGACTCAAACTGCATGATACCGGTAACATAGGTCGGAACATCAACGGTTACGATCTCACCGTTATGCGGTTCGCTGGTGATCAGACGGGTATCAAAGGATGCTTTGGTCATACCGGTAACGGTCTTAACGCCACCGAGTAAGTTTACTAAAGCGGTCACATAGTACGGACCCATATCCATCATCGGGCCGCCGCCGTGTTTATAGTAGAACTCCGGATCCGGATGCCAGCTCTCATGACCGTGGCAGATCAGATGTGCAGCAGCACCGATCGGTTTGCCGATAAAGCCGTCATCGATCAGTTTACGGCAGGTCTGGATGCCTGCACCCATAAAGGTATCCGGTGCACCGCCAAGCATCAGGCCTTTTTCTTCAGCCAGTTTTACCAGCTCAACACCTTCCTCATAAACTGCAGCCAGCGGTTTTTCGGAGTAAACGTGTTTGCCTGCCAGTAAAGCAGCCTTGGTAACTTCATAGTGCTCATACGGACGGGTGATGTTCAGTACGATATCAACATCCGGATCAGCAAACAGCTCGTACATATCTTTGTACAGCTTTTTGATCGGGTAGTTATCGACAGCCTTCTGTGCACGCTCCGGAATCAGATCGCAGACACCGACAATCTCAACTTCTTTGAACATCTTGGTCAGGTTTTCTAAATAGATGCCGGAAATAGCACCGACACCTACAAAACCAATTCCGATTTTTTCTTTCATAACAATATCCTCCTCTTATAAACCATCTGCGTCGATTGCGATATAACCCAGCAATCCACCCCAATGGTAAAATTTATCACTGTTATTAACACCGCAGCCCCAGCCGTCATCACCGCTGTAGTTCTCGTGAACATGGCCGTGTGCGCGCCACTCTTTGAGCAGCAGCTCTTCGGATTTCTCCGCCAATACTTTAGCATCCGCAGTTAATCCCGCATCCTTCATTGCCAGATAAACCAGCAGATTCATCGGTGCCCAGATTCTGCCGCGCCAATAGGTTTGATCCGGATAACCCGGGTCAGATCGAGAAATCGAAGGCATGATATAATCGCCCCAGAAATGCTTCGGATTATAAAAATAATTCTCAAGCATTGCCTTTTTCTGCGCTTCGGTGACGTGCTCACTATACAAAGCGTAGAAATTTGTTGGAGAAATACGATCAGATAACTTTCCGGTCGCTAAATCGCGGTTTTGGAAGATGCCGTCTTCTTCATTCCAAAGTGTCATCAACGCATCTTCGGTGCGTTTTAAACGATACTCCAGCTCCGGAATATCCTGCTCTTCACCTGCGATCTTTGCAAGCTCGATCAGGC
>JBGUUN010000307.1:0-4233 GCA_045133555.1 Oscillospiraceae bacterium | reverse complement strand
CCCTTGACAAACCCTGCAAATAGGCGTACAATGAAGACAAACCTTTGGGGTTATGAAAAAGAAAAAGGAGTTATTTACCTATGTTTACCAACCAAGAAAAATCCGCATACATTGCAGCCCGCCGTCAGAAAGTATTGGAGCAGATGGCTCCGAACAGCATTCTGCTGCTGTTCTCCGGTGCGGAGCAGCACATTTCTTTAGACGCATATCATCACTTTGAGGTCAACAAAAACTTCTTCTATCTGACCGGCATCCAGCGTGACAGTATGGTACTGATGTTAGACAATACCGGTGAGGAATTAAAAGAGATCCTCTATATTCCGAAAGCTGATCCGCTGGCAGAACGTTGGATGGGCAAAAAGATGACCGTTGAGGAAGCAAAAGAAATCTCCGGCATTTCCGAGATCCGTTTTTCCGATGTATTCGATGCAAGAATCGAGCGTTACTTAACCGAGCATGACCTCATCTGTGCTTACTTTGATACCTTCCGCTACAACACCGCAGATGCACCGGACTTTAACGCAATCAAGGCTGCGGAATTTGCGAAAAACTATATCGGCATTCAGGTCAGAAACTGCCATCCGATGATCGCTGCTATGCGTATGCAGAAGGATGAGGCAGAAATCGAGCTTATGCAGAAAGCCATCGACATCACCGACATCGGTTTGGAGCGCGTTTTAGCTACCTTAAAACCGGGTATGATGGAATATCAGGTACAGGCGGAATTCGAGTATGCGATCCGCTGCAACGGCGCACAGTCTCCGGCATTCCCGACCATCGCAGGCTCCGGCATCAACGGCACCATGCTGCACTACGGCACCAACCACTGTGTTGCTGAGGACGGTACTCTGGTACTGCTCGACTTAGGTGCACGCTATGAGGGTTACTGTGCGGATATTACCCGTACTTATCCGGTCAACGGTAAATTTACCGAGCGTCAGAAAGCGGTTTACAATGTTGTTTTAGCCGCAAATCAGGCAGTAAAAGCAGCTGCAAAACCGGGTATGACCACCGCAGAGCTCAACGATATCGCAAAAGAAGTTTTAGCAGAAGGCTTGATCGAACTCGGTCTGATCGAGGATAAAAAAGATGTCGGCAAATACTACATGCACGGTGTAGCACATCACTTAGGCATTGATGTACACGATGCGACCAATGCGGCATTCCGCAAATTACAGCCGGGTGCTGTTATCACCAACGAGCCGGGTCTGTATATCGACGAGGAGTGCATCGGTATCCGTATCGAGGATGACTTAATGATTACCGAGGACGGCTGCGTCTGCTTATCCGAGCACATCATCCGTACCGTCGAAGACATTGAAGCTGCAATGGCAAAATAATGAACAATCCGTTTGAAAACCGTCTGTCCCCCGCTGTCAAAGCAGGCGGATACCAAGACGATGACTATTGGATCTGGTGCGGCTCATGTATCAAGGGCGATGACGGCCGCTACCATCTCTTTGCCTCCCGTTGGGAGAAGAAATGGGGATTTTCGGCAAACTGGCTGTACCGTTGCGAGATCGTACGCTGTGCATCCGATACGCCGCAAGGCCCATATCGATATGAGGAGACGATACTGTCTGAGCGTGAGCACAGCTACTTCGACGGCAGAAACGTCCATAACCCCTATATCAGAGAATACAACGGCAAATATTACCTCTACTACTTCGGTACTACCTACGGCGGACCGACCCCGATGACCGAAGCAGAGATTTCAGACCCACAGCGTTTTATTGAGGTATGGAACAATAAGCGCATCGGTGTGGCGGTTGCGGATTCGGTCTTAGGTCCGTGGAAACGTCCTGACAAACCGCTTCTGCTGCCGCGCGACTATACGCACTGGGACTGCACCGTCACCACCAATCCGGCGGTTGCGATCCTGCCAAACGGTACTACCTATATGCTGTACAAATCCCGCAGCTACGCCAATGCGACCTTACGCATCGGTGTAGCCAAAGCAGACAAACCGGACGGTAAATTTATCCGTCTGACCGAACAGCCGATTTTTGACTTTGAAAATCCGGATTTTCATGTTGAGGACCCTTATCTGTGGTATGAGGACGGGAAATTCCGTCTGCTCATTAAGGATGATTTCAAGAATGACTGCGGTGGTATCACAGGTGTCTGGGGCGGCGGTTTCTACGCCGAAAGCGATGACTGCATCCATTGGGAAATCCCAAAGCATCCATTGGTCTACAGCCGACATTTTGTCTGGGACGACGGCCGTGAGCAGGAAATGTGCAATGCCGAACGCCCGTTTTTACTGCTGCAAAACGGCCACCCGACCCATCTGTTTTTAGCAGTCGGCGAAGGCGACAATGACAGACCGTATCAGATGGTACGCTCCTACAATGCCTGTATACCGCTCAAAGACTGAATATCCAATCAATCCATTTGGGAGAACATATTATGAGCATTATAAAAAATTCCAAGGATGCTGTTAAACGAAGTCAGGTTTATTACATCATCCAGGCCGCGCTGGAATACTTTGTAGCGATTCTGGTATCCGGTTCCTATCTTGCCACTCTGACCGCCTATTTGGGCATCTCAGACGGTGTCACCGGCATCATCAGTTCGATCATCTCACTCGGCTGTGTATTCCAATTGATGTCGGTCTTCTTAAAACGCAAACGGGTCAAAAAACCGGTCGTCTGGTTCAGCATCTTAAATATCCTGCTGTTTATGCTGCTTTACTTTGTCCCGCTGGCCGGATTCGGGGATGAGCTCAAGATCGTGTTATTCATTACCATGATCTTAGTCGCCTACATCATCTTCAATGCCATTCACCCGCTCAAGTCCAACTGGCTGATGTCATTGGTCGAGGATAACCGCCGCGGTATTTTCTCGGCAAACAAAGAGATCGTTTCCTTACTGTCCGGCATGATCTTTACCTTTGCGACCGGCCGCATCATCGACCATTACCGCGAGATCGGACAAATCGAAACCGCTTTCATCATCTGCGGTATCGGTATTTTCATCATCAACATCTTCCATACGCTGACCTTAGTATTCTCTGTCGAACCCGAAACACCGGAAGAAGAAACCAACTCCAATCCGCTGAAAACGATGTTCGACGCACTGAAGGATGAAAACGTCCGTCGACTGACCGTTGTATACAGTCTTTGGAACATTGCAGCATACGTTGCCACCCCGTTCTACGGCAGCTATCAGATCAAAGAGTTGGGATTCAGCTTAACCTTTATCTCGATCCTCGGTATTGCGTACAGCATTATCCGTGCCTGTGTATCTGCTCCGTGGGGCAAATTCGCAGACAAACACTCTTTCGCAAAAGTCATTGAGATCGGTTTACTTATGGAAGCTGCAGCCTACCTGCTCAATGTTTTTCTGGTACCGAAAAACGGCTTCTGGCTTTATTCCATCCACTACATCCTGCTTGCTGTCTCTGCAGCCGGATTGAACAGTGCAAAATTCAATCTGGTATTTGACTATATCCCAACCGTCAGACGTTCGGATGCCATTGCGGTATCGCAAGCCATCTCCGGTGTTGTCGGCTTTGTTACGACCCTGCTTGCAAGCCGCCTGGTCACCATGATCCAGAATCAATCCAACACCTTCTTAGGTATTCCGATCTATGCACAGCAAGTCTGCTCTCTTATTGCACTTTTGATGACCGGTCTTACCTATCTCTATGTCATCACCGTAGTGAAAAAGAAAATGAAAAAATTGAATCCGTAATGAAACAAAATCCCTCTCACAATATTCCTAGCATTGTGGGGGGTCTTCGCATGATATATCAATTTTTCAAGACCAAAAGTCATTACATCCGATCATACTATGTGCTATGATAAAATAAAGAAAGCAAAAGGAGGAAACGATATGAAAAAGAATCTTACTTCCATTCTGGCCGTAATTGTATGCATTTTAACAGCAGTCTGTCTTGTGCGAATGATTCGGTTGGAAAACCAACTGGAAACAATGGAAAACAATATGAACAGCGAAATGCGTATGCTGCGCGACTCGGTCAACGCAATTTCAGGTAGTGTTCGGGATGTAATCGAAGAAGAAGCCAATCTGATTTCCGATACCGCATACAGCTACCGTGATCCGAAATACCAAGACCGCAGTGTAACAGTGGAATACAGCGTCACCCCGAAGCAATATCATCCCAAACAGACCGCTTTGACTTTATATACCAATCACGGCAGCCATGCCATGATCTATAAAAACGGCAGATACACCGCCGCATTTGAGATCCCGCTGTTTGCGTATACC
>JBGUUN010000306.1:0-1953 GCA_045133555.1 Oscillospiraceae bacterium | reverse complement strand
GACGGTTTAACCGTGCGTCAAAGTATACAACCGACGAATTTCTGGACCGTTTGGGTTTGATGTATGATTGTGAAAAAACAACAAAGTGAAATCGCATAACTGTCCGCTATTCTCACAGCGAAAAATAGGGAAATATCTTGTATTTTGGAATTCAATGTGGTATGATACAGGCAAGCCCTATTGATATAGAAGTGAGGATAATGGGACATGAAAGAACTTTATCTGAAAAGCAAAATAGAAAACAGCGATATGGTGCGCATGTGGAAAGAGGTCTTTTCCAAAGAGGAGTACGGTATTGCCAGAAAGAATATGATCTTATCCGGCATCATGTCAGCTTTCGCCGGCAGCTTTGCAAGCGGTACCTTTTACACCGGCTTTTTGCTTGCGATGGGCATCGATATCGTCAACATCAATATCATCGGCATCATTGCGTTTATAACCGGATTTTTTACCTTCTTTTCTCCGATGGTATTAAATCGCTTCAAAAGCCGCAAGAAATTGCTGATCGGATCGCGTTTGACGGTACTGCTTTTTAACAACATAGCGATCACGGTATTGCCGTTTATTCCGTTATCGGAAAACAGCAAGATCGTACTGCTTTGTATCTTTTCGTTTATCACAGGAGCAATCAATACCATCGTTACACCGGGATTTTCGGCATGGCAAATCGGCTATATGGGTGACAATGAGACCAGAACCAAGTATCTTACCCTGCAGACCATCATCACCTCGACGATTTCTTCGGTCACGGTGTTCCTTTCGGGACAGCTTGCAAGTCTGGTGACCTCGTTGGGAGAAAAGCAGGAGATCACGTTTATCGTGATCCTGCGTGTGGTCAGCGTACTCTTTGTTCTGCTGGATATCTATTTCCAGACCCGTCCGAAGGAGCCGGAATATCACAATACCGACGGCGGTACTTCGGTAGCGGCGATCTTTCGCGATCCGTTTCGCTATAAGAAGTTTATGCTGACCTGTGTGGTCATCTTCTTATGGGACTTCTCGTTTTACATCAGTTATTCGGGCTTTGCCACCTATTTGCTGGATACCCTGCATTTAAGCTACGGTACGATCACAGCGGTCGGTTCGCTGAATGTGTTCGGCGTACTGTTTTTGACGCCGCTTTGGAAGCGATTCATGGATCACCATTCCATGGCGGCTACCTTGATCGTCACCATGTTGATCATGAACAGCAGTTATCTGATCACGTTGTTCTTTACCCCGACCAACGTCGGATGGATGTACCCGATCATGGGTATTCTCCAGCATATCATCAACGGCGGTTTGGGTGTTGCGCTCACCAATCTGCAATGGATGCATCTGCCGGAAAAGGACCGTACCACCTGCTTGTCTTTCTCCTCCTTGGTCAGAAGTATCGTTTCACTGCTCGGTCAGTTATTAGGTACATTTATCATCGCACGCTGTGCGGGAAAACACGTCGGGGTACTGTTCTTACAGCTTGACGGCGTGCAGATCACGATGTTGGTCGAAGCGGTCATCGTTATGGTGATCGTTGTCTATATCTTTGCTCTGAGAAAACCGCTCGAACTGCAGAAAAAGCAGTCGTAATTTTTGAAATCGTAGGATAAAAGCGAGGACGTTTATATGCGTAAAATCAGTTTCAGAAATATATTTTCTTCGTTGGCATGGACCGATGTATTCTCCAAGGATGAGCCGGGTATTGCCAGAAAGAATATGATCTTATCCGGTGTCATGGCGACCTTAGCCAACTCCTTGGCAGGCGGTACGTTCTATACCGGATTCCTGTTGGCAATGGGTATTGATATCGTTAATATCAATGTCATCGGTCTGATCACATTGGTCACCGGCTTTTTCAATATGTTCTCTCCGATGTTGTTAAACCGCTTCAGACACCGTAAAAAACTGTTGATCGGCTTACGATTGGCTGTGCTTGTGTTCAATAACCTTGCGATCACGGTATTGCCGTTTATTCCG
>JBGUUN010000305.1:0-11304 GCA_045133555.1 Oscillospiraceae bacterium | reverse complement strand
ACAGGAGGAACGCTTTGGAACTGCACCTGCTTTTTGCTATGGCGGGAATACCGCTCACCGCCGAACTTCCGCAAATTAACATCACATCCGTTGCCCTGCATTCCGCTGCGGTCAAAAAAGGGAGTCTGTTCATCTGCCTGCAAGGCCGCAGACATGACAGCCATGCCGATGCGCTGTCTGCCATGCAGATGGGTGCGGTCACCCTCGGACAACGGGAAGAAAACGGTGTGATGCTGCTTTGTGAGGATACCGCAAAAGCAGCCGGAAAGCTGCTTTCTGCGTTTTATGGGCATCCGTCTGCCCATATGAATGTGACTGGCATCACCGGCACCAACGGCAAGACTACCACCGCCTATCTGCTGTATCAAATTGCAAACGGCGTCAAACGAGGTGCCGGGCTGATCGGTACCCTCGGTGCATTTTATGCACACCGCAGCATCGATGTCGGACGCACAACCCCGGAGGCGGATGTCCTGTGGCCGCTTTTATCCGATATGAAGCATCATGCGGTCGATACGCTTGTAATGGAGGTATCTTCTCAGGCACTCGATCAGCAGCGGGTACAGGGGATCTCTTTCACCCTTGGGATATTTATGAATCTGACCCGCGACCATCTGGATTATCATGCGGATATGGAGGCCTATTATGCGGCAAAGCGCAGTCTGTTTGAAAAATGCCGCCATGCGCTGATCAATATCGATGACCCATACGGTGTCCGCCTTGTCAATGAGCTGCCGAAAAACTGTATCGGGCATACCTTCTCGATGCAGACGAAGGCAGATTATTGTATCCGACCGCTGCAGCATGATCTCTCCGGCTCGACATTTTCTCTCACCGAGCAAAAAAGCGGTATTACCGAAGCATTTTTCACGCCGCTGATCGGGGAATCTCTGATGCTCGATGCGGCTTGTGCGGTCATTGCCGCACGGATCGCATACGGGGTGAGCTTTGCGCAGAGCAAGCCGCATTTGTCTGCCGTCGATACGGTCTGCGGACGGTGTGAGCGGGTGGATATCGATGCACCGTTTTCGGTGCTCATCGACTATGCACATACGCCGGATGCACTAAAACGGCTGTTTGACACTTTGTATCTATATAAAGGAAAGGGCAGACTCATTGCCGTTTACGGCTGCGGCGGTGACCGTGATCCGGGCAAACGACCGCTGATGGCAGCCGCGGGAGCAAAAGCGGACATTCTGATCTTAACTTCGGATAATCCGCGCTCGGAAGATCCGCAAAAAATTTTGAATGATATGAAAAAAGGCTTGCTTATTGAAGCAAAATGCAGTACAATATATAATCGGAAAGATGCGATTACATATGCACTTTCCATCGCACAAAAAGGCGATATCATCGCTTTGTGCGGCAAGGGCCACGAACGCTGTCAGATCATCGGTGAGATGAAATATCCGATGGATGAGAGGGCGATCGTCAAGGAGGCCTATGATGCCATACGTAAATTACCATAATCAATGGATGATATAGGCAATTCAGAATGGTTTTACCGAAGAAAGGACACAAAAGGTGAATCGGATGGAAAAAATGTCATTTAGCCTGTTGCTGGAAGCAACAAAAGGAAAACAGGGCTGCAGATCGGATGTTTTTGATCCAAGTCAGCAGTTTATCACCGGTGTTAAGACCGACAGCCGTAAGATCGAACCGGGCGATCTGTTCGTAGCGATCGCAGGCGAGCATTTTGACGGCAATGATTTTATTGAGCAGGTACTCGATAAGGGTGCGGCAGCGGTATTAGCTACCAGAAATTACCCGGACCCGCGTGTGATCGTGGTAGAGGACAGCGTTGTCGCATTGATGGAAGCGGCAAAAGCATACCGCAAACGCTTTTTTACCTTTACCGTCGGCGTGACCGGAAGTGTCGGCAAAACCTCCACCAAGGAGATGATCTATGCCGTACTTTCCTCCCGCCACAAAACCTTGAAAACGCTTGGCAACCATAATAATGAGATCGGTCTGCCGCTGACTCTGTTCGAGCTTTCCGACAGCTATCGCTATGCCGTTATCGAGATGGGTATGAGCGGCTTCGGTGAGATCTCCGCACTCTCCAAGATCGCATTACCGAATGTCGGTGTCATCACCAACATCGGTGTATCCCATATGGAGATCCTCGGCAGCAGAGATAATATCATGAAGGCTAAACTTGAGATCGTGGACGGTATGTCCGGCGATGCACCGCTTGTCTTGAATACCGACGACGATAAACTGCGTGAGACTGCGGATGCCATCGACCGTCCGGTCTTATCCTACGGCATTGAGTACCCGGCGGATATCATGGCGCAGAATATCAGCGCAAACGGCTATTCCACCGAGTTTGATATCGTGGCATACGGACAAAGCTGTCATGCGGTCATCCCGACCATCGGCAAACACAATGTATATAATGCGCTGGCTGCATTTGCGGTCGGTCTGACCGTGGATATGACACCGCAGGAGATCGTAAAAGGACTTGCAAACTACCGGAATGCCGCAATGCGTCAGGAGATCCGTCCGGTCGGCAGCATGAAATTCATCGTCGACTGCTATAATGCATCTCCGGATTCCATGCGTGCATCCTTGGGCGTTTTGGCAGGCATCGAGGCAAAGGGCAGAAGGGTAGCGGTACTCGGCGATATGCTTGAGCTGGGTTCCATCTCCGAGGAGCAGCATTTTGAGATCGGCCGCCACTGCGCAAGACTGGATCTGGATATGCTCGTCTGCTACGGCGATATCGCAAGACATATCAAACGCGGTGCGATCGTAGCCGGTATGCGCAATGTCGTCATGTTCGAGGATAAAGAGGAAGCGACCGCATACCTGTCCCGCGTTTTGGAAGATAACGACACCGTATTGTTCAAAGCAAGCCGCGGCATGGCACTCGAGGAGATCATAAACCCGCTGCAGAAAATGATTGAAGAAAGATAAAGAAAGGTGCATATTATGAATCTGACTGTTACATTGGCAGTCGCGGTGATCGCATTCATCGTTTCTGCCGTATCCGGTAAATACCTTATCCCGTATCTGCATAAACTGAAATTCGGACAGACCATCAACGAGATCGGTCCGAGCTGGCATAAAAACAAACAGGGCACCCCGACCATGGGCGGCTTTATGTTCATCATCGGCAGCCTTGCCGCACTCGCCGTCGGTATCGGCATCTTCTATGCGACCGGCAGCAGCTTCGAATACCCGGAACTGATCAAACTGCTCGCAGGCCTCTTTTTAATGGTTGCTTTCGGCATGATCGGCTTCTTTGATGACTATATCAAGGTAGTCAAAAAACGTAACCTCGGCTTGACCGAGATGCAGAAGATTGTTTTACAGGTTGCTGTGATCCTTGTATATCTGCTGACGCTGCAGATCTCCGGTGCGGCTTCCACCGTGGTCAATATCCCGTTTGTCGGTCAGCTTGACTTCGGCTTTGTCTATTGGCCGTTTATGATCGTGCTGATTCTGGGCTTTGTTAACGCAGTAAACTTAACCGACGGTATCGACGGTCTTTGCGGCAGCGTTACTCTGATCTACGGTGCGGCTTTCGTTGTCATCGGCGGTATCTTGAACTTCTTTGCGACCTCTTTCACCGCTGCTGCACTCGCAGGCAGCCTGCTGGGCTTCCTTGTCTGGAACTTCTATCCGGCGAAGGTCTTTATGGGCGATACCGGTTCGATGTATTTAGGCGGTGCGGTCGTTGCACTTGCTTTCATGGCAAATGAGCCGATGCTGATCTTCATTGCAGGTCTTTTATACTTCATCGAGGCATTCTCGGTCATTTTACAGATCCTGTCGGTCAAACTGCGCGGCAAACGTATCTTCAAAATGAGCCCGATCCATCATCACTTTGAGATGAGTGACTGGTCGGAGATCAAGATCGTTGCGGTATTCAGCGCATTTACCCTGGTCTGCTGCATCATTTCTATCTTAAGCGTTATCTAATGTCAATAAAGGAGTGCGCAAATGGCAAAAAACAATCAGCCGGATAAGGCTACCAAACCAGTAAAACCGAAAAATCAGCGCCATCCGCGCACCTACGGCGAATTGCTCGAACTCGAAAGAGAACGCGAAAAGGCGGGCAAGAAAACCAAATGGAAAAGCAATGCCACCAAACCGCGTGAAAAGGTGCGTCTGCCAAACGTTGATCCGATCTTTCTGATCGTGCTTTGTATGCTTGTCGGCACCGGACTTCTGATGATGTTCTCGGCAAGCTACGCCAATGCGACCTACTATATGGGCGACAGTCTGCATTATATCCGTAAGCAGCTTTTCTTTGCGGTCGTCGGATTTGCCGTCATGTTCGTCGCATCCCGTTTCCCGTATCAGTATTTCAAGAAATTCCCGCTGCCGCAGAGCTGGTTGAACCGTGACTTCGGCAAAAAGCTCTCCGGCTCGGTACCGCTTCTTGTCTATCTGCTTACCCTGGTATTGCTTGGCATCACCTTATTCATGGAGCCGCTGAACAATGCAAGACGTTGGATCATCGTGGCCGGTATCACCTTCCAGCCGTCCGACCTGATGAAATTTGCGATCGTACTGATCTTTGCACATTACATCGATAAGTACTACAAATCCATCCTGGCACACAGCTTTCAGTACGGTGTTTTGCCGTATGTCTGCTTTGTTATCCCGGTCGCACTCATCATGGGTATGCAGCCGCATATGTCGGGTCTGATCATCATTCTGCTGCTGACCGCGGTCATGATGCTCATCGGCGGTACCAAGCTGCGCTATTTCGTGCTGCTTGGCGGTGCGGCAGTCGGTGCTGTCTTGGGTCTGGTTGCGATCCGCGGTGCCGATTACTTCTATGAGCGAATCGAAGGCTGGCTCAATCCGCTTGCCGACGTATCCGACTCTACCTGGCAGACGGTACAAAGTCTTGTATCCATCGCGACCGGCGGATTCTGGGGTCAGGGATTCGGTAACTCCAGCCAGAAATATCTGTTCTTGCCGGAGCCGCAGAATGACTTCGTGTTTGCGATCATCTGCGAGGAGCTTGGATTTGCGGGTGCACTGATGGTCATCATCATGTTTGTACTCCTGATCTGGCGCGGCTATTCCATTGCGATCAAGGCAAAAGACCGTTTCGGTTTTATGCTCTGTGTGGGTATCATCTCACAGGTCGCAATCCAGGTACTTTTAAATATCGCGGTCGTTTCCAATGCGATGCCGAATACCGGTGTATCGCTGCCGTTTTTCAGCTACGGCGGTACGTCATTGGTCATTCTCATGGCGGAAATGGGCGTTGTACTCAATATTTCCCGCAGCGCAGGCGCTGTTAAGACAAAATGAAAGGACATGAAGCTATGAAAGTTTTGATCTCCGGCGGCGGTACCGCAGGCCATATCAATCCGGCGCTGGCAATCGCGCAGGAATTCCGTAAGGAAGGAGATCAGATCCTTTATGTCGGTACACCAAACGGCATGGAGGCAGATCTGGTCAAACGCGCAGGCTTTGATTTTGAGGGCGTTTCGGTCAGCGGATTTTACCGTTCGCTGTCGCCGTCTGCCATGATGCATAATTTCAAAGCGGTTTATCAGGCACAGGCTGCCAAACGAAAAGCCAAAAAGATCATCAAAGAATTTTCCCCGGATGTGGTCATCGGCACCGGCGGCTATGTCTGCGGTCCGATCGTTCTGCAGGCGCAGAAGATGGGCATCAAGACCGCATTGCATGAACAAAACGCATTCCCGGGTATGACCAACCGTATGCTCGCTCCGAAGGTGGATTATCTTTTCCTCGCTGTTGAAGAGGCAAAAGACCGTCTGCCGCAGGGCAGTAAACATACCATGGTGGTCGGCAACCCGGTCAGAAGCCAGATCATCGATGCGGACTATATCGTAGCCAGAGAAAAACTCGGCATTGCGGAGGATGAATTTACCGTGCTTTCCTTCGGCGGAAGCCTCGGTGCGGATACCATCAATAAGATGGCTGCCGATCTGATGGAATGGCATAAAGATAAAGGCGAGATCCGCCATATCCACGGTTACGGCCGTCTGGGTAAGGAGAAATTCCCGAAACTCATGGAAGAAAAGGGGATCGACCTTTCCAAATATCCGATGATCTCCGCAAACGAATACATCTATAACATTCAGGATGCCATCGCAGCAGCCGACTTGATGATCTGCCGCTGCGGCGCACTCACTTTGGCAGAGGTGCAGGTACTGGGCAAACCGTCCATTCTGGTACCGAGCCCGAATGTCACCGCAAACCATCAGTATCATAACGGCATGGTATTGGTCAACCACGATGCTGCTGTTATGATCGAAGAGAAGGATTACGATAAGGAAACCTTCCTCAAAACGGTCGAGAGCTTTATCAATGACCGTGATAAATGTAAAGCTTACGGCAAAAATGCAAAGAAACTTGCAATCTTAGATACCGCGGCACGCATCTGCAAAGCCCTCAAAGAGGACTGATCTGCGCCCCTAAGCGGCGCAGTGTTCCAAACAGATCTTCGTATCCGCGGGCAATGTAGCGTACACCGTCGATCCGGCTTTCGCCGTTTGCGCCGAGTGCCGCGATCGTAAGTGCCGCACCGCCGCGCAGATCAAAGGCAAGCAATTCTCTGCCGATGAGCCTGTCGTTTGGCATAAAATATGCGGTCTTTCCTCTGATTTTGATCTTTGCTCCCATCTGACATAACTGTGCCAGGTGGGAAAATCGGTTTTCAAACACCGTTTCGGTGAAGGAGGAATCCCCGTCGGTCTTTGCCGCAACCGCCGCAAATAACGGCTGCATATCGGTCGCAAATGCCGGATGCACTCCCGTTACCTGCGCACCGAATCCGTGTAAACGCTTTGGTGCCTGTAAGGTAAGCCCATCCTGCACAGCGATTTCACAGCCCGCTTTTTCAAAAAGCGTACAGGCATTGGGCAGTTCCTCTCTTGTGATGTTGTCAAGCTGCAGTGTTCCGCCGGTGATCGCCGCCGCGGCCAGATAGGTCACCGCCGCAATGCGGTCGGCAGAAAGTGTGAATTCCGTGTCGGCGCAAAGCCCGATCAATTCCGGCGCACCGATCACGGTAAATTGCCTTGCTCCCGTCTTTGCGATATCAAAGCCGCGCAGCCGCAAAAAGCGGATCAGCTCCATCACCTCCGGCTCGATCGCCGCACCGGATAACACCGTTTTACCGTTGGCACCGCAGGCGGCAAGCAGGATGTTTTGGGTCGCACCGACGCTTGGGTAGGGAAGTGTAAGTGCACATCCGTACAAGCCGTCGCAGACCGCATCCACAGTGTCACCGTCGGTTTCGATGAATCGCACCCCCATTTTGGTCAGCGCATCCAGATGAAAATCGATCGGTCGCTTTCCAAGACGGCAGCCGCCGGGCAGGGAACACGAAAAGGCATGAAATCGGGCAAGCATCGCCCCGAGCAGGATAAACGCACCGCGCGTTTGCTTCATATAGATCGGTGCGATCGATGTATCGGCAGCAAAACGGCTGTCGATAGAAAGACTGTGGTCATGGCCGGTCACACGGCATTGCAGCAGCGAGAGAATATCACATAATGCCCTCCCGTCGCTGATAAGCGGGACGTGCCGCAGAGTGATGATCCCCGGACGTAAAATGCACCCCGCAAGGATCGGCAGTAAACTGTTTTTGCTGCCCTGAACAGACAGCTTCCCGGATAACGGGACCCCGCCGCGGATGAGATAAGTCGTATTCTGCGTCGATTCCATAAACTGAAAATACCGCCTTTCTGTCGTTTTTGCGATGGAATGTTACCATATTATATGTCATCGGATGCATTTTCGCGCATCCGTACCAAAAGAAAAAGGAGCACGCTATGAGTCAAGAGGAGAATAAACAGAATAAGCATCAGCCGTATGTCTCTCCTGCGATGCTCTCGATCGCTGCCGACGAACAACGTGAGGCGATGGAAAAACGCCGTCTTGCGGAAGAAAAAGAGCGTCAGCGTCAGGAAGATGAGCGCAAAAAACAAAATGAACCGCAAAAGAAACAGCCGTATCAGCCGTTTACCTTTGTCCGCGCCGATATCAAAGAGGAGGTAAAACCTCCGGTGCAAAAAGTGGCGCCCGAGCGTAAACCGACCGATACCGCCGATCATAAAAAACCGGAATTCACCGTGGTCGATTCTTCTAAGAAATCCGCGGGAAAACCTTCGGACAAGCAGAATTCCAAACCGTCTGCTAAGCCGGCAGCCAAAAATACTGCAGCCAAACCTGCAGTAAAACCGACCGCCAAGCCGGCAGTAAAACCTGCTGCGAAACCGACAGTCAAGCAGACTGCCAAAAAGAAAAAACGCAAAAACAATTACATATTATATTATCTCGGTTTGGGCGGACTTTCTGCGATCGTGCTTTTGGTGCTTTCGTTGACCGTACTGTTCCCGATCCAGAACATCACCGTCAAGCCGACCGATGAGAACATCACGCTCAATGAATTGCAGGCGGAGAGCTTTGCCAAAGCCAGCGGCATCAAGCCGGGCGAAAACCTTTGGCGCATCGGAAAGAAAAGTGCAGAGCGTCAGGTGCTGCTTTCCTCCAATACCATCGATGCGGTGCAGATCAAACGCAAACTGCCGGGCACGGTGGTCATTGAGGTTAATATGGCGCAGGTGCAGTATGTGCTGTACGATAACGGCACTTATCATGTCATCAGCGAAAACGGCCGTGTCATGGAGGTCGGAAGCAGCAGCAGCCTGATCAAAGATCGCATGGTAGTCTACGGATTCACCGTCGAGGACTGTGAGCCGGGCAATTATTATGACGAAAAAGCGGTACTGGACAAGCGGTTTGAAGCCGCCGAAGCCGCACTTTCCAAGGTCAAGGAAAGCAATAAAAATTATGCCGCACTTGAGGATGTCAGAATGGATGCGGACCGTGAGGTGCGCCGTTATGAACTGTTTGTCGAGCTTTTGGATAAGCTTGGTGAATACGAAATCGGTGATATCACCGCCGTGGATATGAAATTAAGCTCCGACATTTCCTTTGTCTATGACGACCGCATCGAGGTATCGCTCGGCGGTTATACCGATATCGATTATAAGCTCGCTCTGGCCAAGAAGATCTTATTCGAACAGCTCACCGAAGAAGATGAGGGTGTTTTGAATTTAAGCGTTCCGGAGCTGCCGGGCTTCAAAGCCGGCAAGTGATCACGCCGATCAAAAGGAGGAGAAACGATGTTGCTTTTGCACAGTGAACTCAGTTATACCACCGAGAATACCTATATGACCGTTGACTTCCGCCGTCAGAAGGAAACAGAAGATCTGTCCGTTTCCTGCAGTATGGAGAAGGGTCGTATCAAGGTCTGTCTGCACCCGAAACATCCGATCACGCTGCAGACGGTCAAAATGACCTTTTCCTATCCGTATGACCGTCAGACCAAGATCTTCGTAAACGGTTATCAGTCCTGGACCGACAGCTTTGAATATGATGTCAACACCAAATTCCCGGGTCTTTCCCGTGTGCCGTCTTTCCTGCAGAAAAAGTATCTTTCTTCGCAGTACGGCGATTATAACTTCACCGAATATAAAAATAAACCGGGTCAGCTGCACGGCTATACCTATGCCTATCTGCGTAAGGAAAAACAGTATACGCTGATCGGCTCGCTCAGCGAGCGTGAGGGCTTCACCGTGATCCGCACCGACCCGACTGCGGGACTTGTGGTGGTGGAGAAGGAATGCCAAGGCGTTTTGGTGGAGGGCGATTGCCCGATTTTCGATCTTTGTATCTTCCGCGGCAGCGAGGAGCAGGTGTTTGACGCTTACTTTGCCGCAATGGATGTCAAGTGCACCGCAAAGCCGATCTTCGGCTATACCAGTTGGTATCACCATTACCAGAATATCTCCCAGAATCTGATTTTACGCAATCTGCATTCGATGGCAAGCTGTCCGGTCAAAGCGGAGGTTTTCCAGATCGATGACGGCTGGCAGACCAAGGTGGGTGACTGGACTTCGGTGCATCCGAAGAAATTCCCGAACGGTATGGAACCGATCGCACGTGCGATCAAGCGCAGCGGTATGACGCCGGGTCTGTGGCTGGCACCGTTTGTCTGTGAAGCGGAATCGGCATTGTTTGCCGAGCATCCGGATTGGATACTGACCGATGAAAACGGTATGCCGGTCAAAGGCGGCTGTAACTGGTCGGGCTTTTATGTGCTGGATTTTGAAAATCCGCAGGTCAAGGATTATATCCGCGGCGTGCTGCATCTGGTGACGGAGGTATGGGGCTACCGTTTGCTCAAGCTCGACTTCTTATATGCCGTTTGCCTGCTGTCGCGCGAGAAAAAGACCCGCGGTCAGATCATGTGCGAGGCAATGGATTTCCTGCGGGAGGCAGCAGGGGATGCATTGATCTTAGGATGCGGTGTACCGCTGGGTGCCGCATTCGGTAAGGTGGAGTATTGCCGCATCGGTCCGGATGTCACGCTGGATTGGGATAACACCCCGACCAAACGTCTGCTGCACCGTGAACGCGATTCGACCAAGAATACCATCTTAAACTCGATCTATCGCCGCCAGTTAAACGGCAGAGCATTCATCTGCGACCCGGATGTTTTCCTGCTGCGTAAGGACAATACCACCCTGACCGCCGATCAGAAAACATGGCTTGCAAAAATCAATGCGATCTGCGGCGGTGTGCTGTTTACCTCGGATGAGGTGGGCAGATACAACGAGAATCAGAAGGCTGCCCTTGACGAGATGATGAAACTTAAAAGTTACCGTGTGATCTCGGCAGAACGCATCAAGGATAAGATCTTCGTTTGTTGTGAAAAAGACAGCGATGTTCACTCGATCGTGATCCCGCTGTCCGGTAAAATATAAAAGGGGGAGATTCCTATGTTAAAGAATATGAGTAAGATCCTCACCGGCGATCTGTTAAAGATCCTGTGTGATATGGGTCACGGCAACACCGTTGCCATTGTAGATGCCAACTATCCGGCTGAGTCGATGGGCAAACGTGTGGTTCGTTTCTCGGGTGTGGATTCCACGACCTTGTTAGAGGCGATCATGCCGTTTTTCCCGATCGACCGCTACTGCGATCATGCGGCAATGACCATGGGCCTCACCGAGTCCGATAAAGCAAAAGGCATGCCGGATCCGGCTGTCTGGGCTGAGTATGACCGTGTCTTAAAATTCGATCCGGAGTATAAAGGACTGTATACGCTGGACAGAAACGAATTCTATGAGGCTTCCAAAGTGGCATATGCCATCATCCAGACCGGCGAGGAACGCTTATACGGCAACCTGCTGTTGGTCAAAGGTGTTGTGGAATAATTTCAGACAGAACAAACAACCCCACCGAATTTTAGTCGGTGGGGTTGCGTTTTATTAATTGTCATTCCGGGATTTC
>JBGUUN010000304.1:0-3368 GCA_045133555.1 Oscillospiraceae bacterium | reverse complement strand
TCGACCTCATCCTCCAGACGGCGGTTGTTGTTGTGGATGATATTCTCGATCTTATCCTGCAGCAGCATTAAATCGATATCATCCTCGGTAACCTCCGGCTCCGGCTGTTTGACCTGTGCAAGCTGCTCGCCGACCTGATATACCACGGTGGTTTTCGGCTGTGCCGGAACGCTGCCGATCGGTTCTGCAGCACGCAGTACACGCGTAGATTCCACCGGCGGAATATTCCATGCCAGTTTTTCGCCCTCGGTAAGGGTCTCACGGTCTTTTTGCTCCTGTGCGGAGATCATAGCGATCTTCTTGGCGATCTGCTCGGCAAGATCGTTATTGTCCACCAATTTCGGGAATACCATCTCATCTTCCTTGCCGGAAAGCAGCGGATGGTCACCTTTTGCCGGCTCGACCGGTTTTTCCTCGGTCTTGGTGAGCGGTACTTTCGCCTCAACCTTTTCCTCCTCGGTATCGGTCAGATAACGCTGATATTCCACGCCGGAACGCAGGGTCTTTTCTTTGAGGTAAGCCAAAACCACGATGAACAGCACGATGAGTAAAATCGGCAATACCAGGAAGAATAAGAAGGACATCGGGATGAGCATCAAGGTCATCACATAGCCAAGGTAAGACATCTGCATATCGATGCCGCATAAAACGGCATCTTCGCCGACAAAGAACGGGGCGCTGATATCGTTATAAGCGACCTCAAAGGTGGTCTCGCTGAGTGCAACGACCTGAACGACTGCGATATCACCGCAGGTATTCGGAACGACCTTGACCATATCGGATGCGGTGAGCTTGACCGCAACGACATCGCCGACGTAATATGTATCGCGTGCCTTACCGAACACCATTGCGTTTAAGTCGACCTTATCCGAGAACTGCTCGTCGGTGATGGCAATGTAGCACTGATTGCCAAGCTGCGGCATCTGAGATGTATCCATCTGCCGTTTGGCAAATAAGCTCACCGTACCGTACGCACAGATCATCAATGCACTGAGCACGATCACCAACACGCTGACAAATTTCCAAAATCCGTATTTTTTTATTTTCTGCTTCATAAGCCTAACCATCCTTTTTTAATAAAGCTGTGAGCCTGCCAAACAGGCCGATACCCTTATGTCTTGCGATCGGCGGCATCTTATCGGCACGCCCGACCAGCAGAGTATCCTCACCGATGAGCTTTACCTCCTCCCACGGGATGAACAGATCCTCGCCGGCAGAAAACCATCGGTTTCTGCCATAGATCACCACACCCGTCAACTTTGCCTGCTTTGGATCAAACAGTATGTCATCCGCATAGCCGATCTTTCTGCCGCTTTGCAGACAGATCACCTCTCGCGCCGCAAACATACGAAATCCCATGGATGTATCCTGTTCGCGCATACCGCACCCCCTGACAAGGATAGGGTATGAAACAAAACAGTCTTATATGACAAGATTTTTGGGGATAGTATCGCTCTATTATATTATAGAACAAATTCCCTCATTTGTCCAGTACTTTTTTAAGAAAATGTGAAAAGTTAAAAGTGAAAAGTAAAAATGTGGCTCTCCCTCTGGGAGAGCTGGCTGACCGCAGGTCAGACTGAGAGGGCGTGTACAAGTTATAAGGCTCCCCTGCGCAATGGGGAGGGGACTCATTTTAGAATGTCGCCCATGTGCGAAACCGCACACAACAATCCCCCAGTCACGATAAATCGTGACAGCCCCCTTTACACAGGGGGGCCTCACGGCGGGGGCAAGCAGATGCACTGCGCGGGATCACCGCCCTACAATATGTCTTCCCGCAACGGACGATTCGTATTATCCACGGGCGATTCGTGATGATCCATGGGCGATTCGTATTATCCACGGGACGATGCAAGCATCGTCCCCTACTACACTTTTAACTTTTTACAAAATGTCCTCCCGAATTAAGGATATTCGAGGTGACCGCACTTGCCTTATCGCTCGGTGTGACCACCGTCATGCGTACCTTACGGTCGGTATAGCTGACATTCGAGCGGCGGTTTAGGTTATAATAAGCAAACATCGGGGATACTCCCTGCGGCGGGATGACCCCCGGTGCAACATTGGTATAACCGGTGTTGGTGGCGGCAGTCAGGTCTAAGGATGAATAGCGGTCGGCATCGAGATGCTGCTGTCTTTTGTAATGCAGTTTGACGCTCTTGAGCGACGGGATGTGATGTGACAGCGTTCTTGCGGCAGCCTCCGCGGTATCCATATCGTCAAACACCGCACTTACGGTAATATATTTCATATTCAAAGCTCCTCCTTTTGATTTTTGTCCCTCTTTTGCAGCTATTATATGTTTTTTTCCGCATAAAAATCGCCGTTGGGGTTTGCAAAACGGCGGGAAATATAGTATAATATAATTTGGAGTATTTTACACATCAAAAAAGGAAATCAAATTGAAAGATCATATCATAAAACTTTCTTACCCGCTGCTTGACTGGTATCATCAAAACAAACGCAGTCTGCCGTGGCGGGATGACCCGACCCCCTATCATGTCTGGATCTCGGAGATCATGCTCCAGCAGACCCGCGTTGAGGCGGTCAAGGGATACTATACCCGTTTTTTGGAGCACTTCCCCTGTGTGGATGCCCTTGCGGATGCGGATGAACTGACCCTTTCCAAATGCTGGGAGGGACTTGGGTACTACAGCCGGATGCGAAATCTCTCCCGCTGTGCGAAATTGCTGCGCGACAGCTTCGATTCCACCCTGCCGGATACCTACGATGCCCTGCTCAAACTCCCCGGCATCGGCAGCTATACCGCCGGTGCGATCGCATCCATCGCCTACGGACAAAAGGTCCCCGCGGTGGACGGCAATGTACTGCGTGTGATGAGCCGCATCTTTGCGCATGATGCGCCGATCGACGAGCAAAAGACCAAGGATTTCTGGTTTTCGGTCCTGTTTGACGCCATGCCAAACGACCCGGGTGCATTCAATCAGGCACTCATGGAGCTCGGTGCGACCGTCTGTCTGCCAAACGGTGCGCCGCATTGCGATACCTGCCCGGTCAGAGATCTTTGCAAAGCCGGCATGAGCGAAAGCTATGCCGCATATCCGAAGAAAAAGCCGAAGAAGGCACGCCGCATCGAAAAACGCACCTATCTGCTGCTTGTCGCAGACCAAAAATTCCTGCTGCACCAGCGTGCGGATAAGGGCTTACTTGCCTCACTCTGGGAGTACCCGAATGTCGAAGGGCATCTGACAAAAGAGGAGGTAAATGAACTGCTTGCATCGCGCGGAGCAAAACCGCTTGCGATCAGGGAGCTTGCAGAAAGCAAGCATATCTTCACCCACATCGAATGGCAGATCAAAGCGTATGCGGTGTACTGCAGCAAATTGCAGCCGTTTGAAAACGAA
>JBGUUN010000303.1:0-5721 GCA_045133555.1 Oscillospiraceae bacterium | reverse complement strand
ATGCAGGATGTGATAGCATAAATTTGTATTGTATCGCCATTTATACGGTAAACGACAGAAAATAGAAAAAAGAAAGGGATGAAGGATGAAAACGATCCGATTTATCGCAATTTTGATGGTGCTGGTTTTGCTTGGCATCGGTTTTGGTGGCTGCAGTAAAAAGACCCATACAGCGGGTAAGATGCATTACGATCTGACATCTGAGCCGATCAACCTCGACCCGCAGACGGCAAGCGATCTTTCTTCGCTGACGGTCATCAATCAGATTTTCGAACCGCTGGTGACGGTGGATGAGCAAGGTGAGATCGTTTGCGAGGCGGCGCAAAGCTATGAGGTGTCCGATGACGGATTGACCTATGAGATCGTGCTGCGCAGCGGTTTGCAGTGGAATAACGGCAGCATTCTGGATGCACAGGATTATGCCTTTGGTTTACAGCGGGTGCTGCTTGCCGAAACGCAGTCACCGCATGCAAGCAAGTTTTTTGGCATCAAAAACGCAAAAGAATATCATGAGGGAAAGGCAGAGTTCTCCCAAGTCGGCATCCATGTCAACGGACTGCGTCTTGTGATCACCTTATCCGAGCCGGATGCGCATTTTATGAACCGTCTTGCAGATGCTGCTGCGATGCCGTGCAATCGGGAATTTTTTGAAGGCACCAAGGGAAAATACGGATTGGAAGCGGAAACCGTGCTGGCAAACGGAGCGTTTTATCTGCAGACCTGGGCGCATGAACAGTACCTCAAGCTGACTAAAAACGAAAATTATCGCCGGAAGGATGCGGTAAAGATCTCCGGTGTTACCATGTGGACCAATAATGTGGGGGGCAGAGAGGAAACCTTCTGGAAAGGCAACACCCAAGGCTGTTATGTATCCGGTGAAAGTTATGCCGCACATTACGATGGAACACAGCAGTCGCAGGCGATTTCCAACACGGTTTACGGTATCGTGTTCAATCAGAACACACCGGCGCTGCAGAATAAAAATATCCGTAAGGCGATCGCCGGACTTTTCTCCAATGAAAGCTATCGGAATGAATTGCCGGCTTATCTGACCGTTACCGATGCGGTATATGCATCCGACTGTGCGGTCAATGCAAAGCCGTACCGTCTGCAGCAGGAGGCGGTGATCCCACCTCGGTTAGACGGTCCTGATGCCAAAGCGATATTTGATAAGGGCTTGGAAGAACTGGGCGAAAAGAGTATCACCGGATTAAAGATCGTGGTGCCGGAGGATGAAACGCTCCCGCTGGGAGATTATTTTCTCGAACTCTCGCAGGCATATCAGAAGCATCTGGATCTTTATATCGGTATCGAACGTCTTGATAAAGAAGCATATGATGCAGCCATCAAAGCGGGCGAATATGATCTGGCAATCCTGCCGATCGTTTCGGAGGATCTTTCTCCGATCACGATGTTAGCGGATTTTACCGCCGGTTATTTTGCCTGCGGCGATGCGGAGTTTTTAAGTCTGTACCGCAAGATCGAGCAAAATGCGTCGAATGATGTGACCGATGCGATGCATCGCGCCGAAGAGATCCTGATCGGTGACGGCTGGTTTATCCCGATGTATGAGCAGGCACAGTTTTTTGTCTGCGGCAGGGATACCGACGGTATTGCGTATAACCCGTACACCGGGTTGGTTTCTTTCCGTGATGCGGCATTTATCAGCGAATAAAGATTGGAAGGAAAATAAAACATGGAGATTTTGAAACTGATCCTCTGCGGTGCCGTTGTCGGTGTCGCAAATATTATCCCGGGCGTATCCGGCGGAACCATGGCGGTCGTGCTGAATCTGTACGATCAGCTGATCGAATCGGTCAGCGGCGTGTTCCGCCATTTCTGGAAGAGCATGAAATTTTTAGTACCGTTTATGTTCGGTGCAGGTGCAGGTATCGTAGCACTTTCCAAGCTGATCGAAGTTCTGCTGGAAAAACAGTATATGGCGGTTAACTTCTTCTTCATCGGCGTGGTGCTTGGCAGTATCCCGCTGCTTTGGGGTAAGATGATCTATACCGATGACAGCAAATCGGAGAAGATCAAGGTCAAATCGGGACATATCATTTCCGCTGCGATCCCGTTTTTGCTGATGGCCGGTATGGCGGTCGGCATGGTGATCGTCGGAGAGGGTAACGGTGATGCGATGTATACTGCCTTGACCGTCAAAAGCTTCGTTGTTCTGCTGTTTTCGTTGATGCTTTCGGCATTCTGCATGATCATTCCGGGACTTTCCGGTAGCTTTATCATGGTACTGCTGGGGGTATATCCGAGCATCATCGGTGCGATCTCGGACATGAATGTGCTGTTGTTGATCCCGGCGGCGATCGGAGCGGCGATCGGCATTCTGTTCGGTGCAAAGATCATTGACCGTGTTTTGACCCGTTTCCCGAATCACAGCTTCTTCGCTATTATGGGATTTGTTCTCGGCAGTATTCCGGTGCTGCTTTGCAAGATCGGACAGGCGGATGCGTATCGCGGCGGTCTGACCCTTGCTGTATCGGTATTGGTTTTGATCGGCGGTGCGGCACTTTCCTATTTCGGTGCAAAGGTTGGTGAAAAACATGAAAAATAAGAAGCTCTGCCCGAAATGCGGCAGCAACGATATCGTTCGCTTTGACGGCTATGCCGGTTCTTACGGCGCAGGAAATAATGTGATGGTCGGAGCAACCATCTTTTCTGCGGTAAATGTCAACCGCTATGTTTGCTGCGGATGCGGTTACAGTGAAGAATGGATCGATGAAGAAGATCTGCAAAAGCTCAAGGAGAGTAAAAAAGCCAAGAAATGCTGAAGTGGTTTCCTTTTGCAACGGTTGCAACCGTATCGGATTTATGGTATAATAAACAGTGGACTTAATATCTGTCAGAAACGGAGAGAACTATAGATGCAGCAGATCGAATATCAGGTCGGAGACCGACTGAAGATGAAAAAGGCGCATCCGTGCGGCGGCAATATCTTTGAATTGCTGCGCATCGGTATGGATTTCAAGATCCGTTGTGAGAAGTGCGGTCATGAAGTAATGGTACCGCGCAGTAAGATCGTAAAGAATATCAAATCGGTACTGGAAAAGACCGAATGAGGAGCCATACATGATAAATAAACTGCAGATGACAGCATCGCGTTATGATGAGATCTCGCTGCTTTTGTCCGATCCGACTGTGATCGCCGACGGCAGCCGATATGCGGCGCTGATGAAGGAATATAAAAATCTCACCCCGATCGTGGAGGCATACCACCGTTATACCGCGGCGGTCAATTCCGAGACCGAGGCGAGAGAATTGCTCGATGAGTCCGGATTGGATCCGGAACTTGCCGAAATGGCGTCCGAGCAGCTCAAAGAGAGCAAAGCTCTGGTAGAGGAGATCGGAAAAGAGATCCAGATATTGCTGCTGCCGAAGGATGAAAACGATGATAAGAGCGTTATCGTGGAGATCCGCGGCGGTGCGGGCGGTGAAGAATCCGCACTGTTTGCACACTCCCTTTTCCGCATGTATTCCATGTATGCGGCAAAAATGGGCTGGAAGGTCGAGGTCATGAGTGCAAACGAGACCGAGCTCGGCGGTATGAAGGAGGTATCCTTCTCGGTTGAGGGCGCTTCGGTCTATTCCAAATTGAAATTTGAATCCGGTGTGCACCGTGTACAGCGTGTCCCGGAGACCGAATCGCAGGGTAGAGTCCATACTTCAACCGCGACCGTAGCGGTATTGCCGGAGGTGGATGAGGTAAGCGTTGAGATCAATCCGGACGATCTGGAGATCGATACCTACCGTTCTTCCGGTGCGGGCGGTCAGCATGTCAATAAGACCGAATCCGCGATCCGTATCACCCATAAGCCGACCGGCATCGTGGTTGCCTGTCAGGAAGAACGAAGCCAGTATAAAAACCGCGATAAAGCAATGGCAATGCTGCGCAGTAAGCTGTACGATGAGGCACAGCGCAAGCAGACCCAGGCGATCGCATCCGACCGAAAAGCACAGGTCGGTACCGGTGACCGTTCCGAGCGTATCCGAACCTATAACTATCCGCAGAGCCGTCTGACCGATCATCGCATCGGCTTTACCGCTTACCGTCTGGAGGATTTCTTAAACGGTGATCTGGAGGAGCTGATAGGTGCACTTCTGACCGCAGATCAGGCGCTCAAACTTGCCGCACAGCAGGAATCCTGATGTGAGGAAGGGAATCTGTAAGTTATGATTGAAACGAAAATATATAAGCCGACTGCCGAAGCGATCGAGCATGCCGCAAAGCTGCTGCTTGCCGGCGATGTGGTCGGTATCCCGACCGAGACCGTGTACGGGCTTGCCGCAAACATCTACGATGAAGCGGCGGTATTGAAGATTTTTGCGACTAAGCGTCGTCCGGCAGATAATCCGCTGATCGTACATATCTCGGATTTTTCGCAGATGCTTCCGGTGGTCAAAGAGGTGACGCCGCTTGCAAAAGCTTTGGCGGATGCTTTCTGGCCGGGACCGCTGACCATCGTTCAGCCGAAAAGCGATATCGTATGCGATGCGGTGACTGCAAAATTGGATACCGTGGGTGTCCGTATGCCGGCACATCCGGTTGCAAAAGCGTTGATCGAAGCAGCAGGCGTACCGCTTGCGGCACCGAGTGCGAATCTTTCGGGCATTCCCAGCCCGACCACTGCCGAGCATGTCTACGATGACTTAAACGGCAGTATCGAATGCATTTTAGACGGCGGCGAATGTGCCGTCGGTGTGGAATCCACCGTTGTGCGTGTGGATGATAATGGACTGACGCTGCTTCGTCCGGGCGGCATTACTTTAGAGCAGCTGAAAACCGTTTGCGAGAATGTCACGGTGGCGAAGGGTGTGCTCGAGCATCTTTCGGATAACGAGAAGGTGCAGTCGCCGGGCATGAAATACCGCCATTATGCACCGAATGTGCCGGTGGTGATTTTGGACGGCAGCTACACGCAGTTTGCAGATTATGTAAACCGAATGAGCCGTCTGCACAATGTCGGTGCGATGGTCTTTTCCGGGGAAGGAGAAGGCTTAAATGTCCCTGTGATCGAATACGGTCACTCGGAAAACGGCAAGAGTGAAGCAACAGGCTTGTTTTCCGCGCTGCGTAAAGTGGATACTTTGGAGAAAGAGGTTGTATATGCAAGAATGCCGGCCAAAGACGGAATCGGCTTTGCGGTGTATAACCGACTGCTGCGTGCGGCATCCTTTCTGGTAATGGATTTGAATGCGCCGGGTACCGTTCCGGTGATCGGTTTGACCGGTCAGACCGGTGCGGGCAAAAGCGTTATCTCCGAAGGCTTAAAGGATTACGGCTTTTATCCGATCGACTGCGACCGTCTGGCAAGAGCTGCCGTGGAAAAAGGATCGGATACCTTAGATGCGCTGGTCTGCACCTTTGGTGCGGAGATCCTGTCGGATGACGGCAGCTTAAACCGTAAAAAACTCGGCTCGATCGTCTTTTCCGATGCCGATCAGCTGAAAAAACTCAACGCCATCACCCATCCGGCGATCTTAAAGCTGCTGGAGGATCAGATCGCGTATGCAGCGGGATTGGGCTATGCCGGTGCGTTGGTCGATGCACCGACCTTGTTTGAAAGCGGTGCGGATAAACTGTGTGATACCGTGATCGCTGTGGTTGCAAAGGAAAGTGAGCGTCTTGCCCGCATCATGCAGCGTGACGGACTTACCGAAGAAGCAGCATTACAGCGTATCAAAGCGCAGCATCCGATCGCATTTTAT